>JAKSLA010000110.1 GCA_024401455.1 Paludibacteraceae bacterium
GGAGGGGGGAGAGGATAGTCCAAGGAGTAGCGGCGCGAAGTCGGCGACGAAATGGCTCAAAGAATGGCGCATGGTCAAAAAAAGAGAGCGAAACGTCGCAAATTATGCGACGTTTTTTTTTATATAAACGACGCAAATACAATTTTAGCACGATTATTCCCCGTATTCTGCAGCCTCTTCTGCCACCATGGTAAGGGTCGTAGAGGAATCGGGGTATTCTATACTGATTTCACCCGACGTCTGGGCCCCAACTTTACGCTATGTCTTATTTTGTTCCTTCCGCTATTGCGATTTCGTCTTCCGTCAAGCAGTAGAGGGCATGGACGAGGCGGTCGATCTCGGCTTCGAACGTGCCAAGATGCTATTCCCCGTATTCAGCACCATCCTCGGCTACCATGGTAGGTGCTGTTTCTGCAACCTCGCTGTAAGCAAAAGTTGGTACATTGATGATTGGCGCACCAAGGGCAGCAGATATTTTTCCGATTGTGGAGAAGGTGAAGTTGTGCGTACCACTTAACCATTTGCATACGGCGGCTTCCGAGGTGTGGGTCAATCTTGCCAGTTCTTTTTGGGTCATACCTTTTCTTTTCAGCAAAGCGTCTATTCTGTCTGCTACAGCAAAGGAAAGGTCAATCTCCGTCTTCAGAGATTCTGGCGTTTCGTCTAAAATTTGATGAAACATTTGTGCGGCTTTATTCATAACTCAAACGTATTTTCTGTTCCTGTGATGTTTGTTTCTTCTATGCTCACAATGCCATTTCTGATGGCCTCTTTCAGGAGTGTATCAAGCTTCTGTAGCGTAATCACGTATCCGCTCAAATCAGCGTCCTCGTCATATGTTCTTGCGTTTTTAATGCCACCATTACCTATAATCAGCACGCTATCCGACATACGAAGGCAATACAATCTCAGTTTACCACGTTCTATTGGTAATGCCACTACGTGGTCATTCATCTTACCCTCTGGTCGGAAATAACGCTCCAAGAATCCACTTGCCGAAAGCATCTTCTGGATAGCATTTAGGATAACTTGCAGATCCTGTTTCCGTTCAGCATCATCCTTGAATTTCATGACGAACTTCTCAAACTCAGTTTCGTCGTTACCCTCAAAACAGATGGTGAACAAACCTGCATTCTCCGTTTGTTCTATTTTCTGTATCTTTGCCTTTGCCATGTTTTCAGCGAATTAAGATGCCGCAAAGTTAGCAATAAATCTCGGAATGATTACCTTTTAGGGTAATTTTGACGTTTTAAATCTATAAATTATAACGTTTCTGCCACATTACGAGGTCAAATCAAGCAAACCTTCACCTCAATCGCTTCAATCGTCACCCGCCATGCGGAACTCCAATTTGTAGGTTTTGATGAACTCGGTTTCTTCTATTTGCTTGTTCCTTCCACTATCGTCTTCCGTCATGCTTCTATGCTTGATCCGGCTGCTGCCCATCATGAGCCTTCCATGCACATTCCGTCAACTGCATATTGGTAAATCTGGCCTTGAATGATGACTCCTCTGGCGAACAAGCATAGATTCCAAATCTTATTTCTTCCTTGGCCTCATACATGTGGCAGACACGCATCTGACTCCATTCCTTTCCGTTGGTTGAGCATTCAATGCAGAAATCATCCTCTCGACGAGAGAGACGATACCACATGCTTTTCACGTCAGCAGGAATGGCTGTTGTTGCCCAGTCGCTGTAACCGTGATTTGTGACTACGCTCCCGAGGTGCTGGAACTGTTCATTCTCATACTCAATGCTGCCCTTCAGCCAATTCTCAGAATCAAGGTACATCACCACGCCACATTGGTCGAAGCGATGATGGCTCTCCGCAAAGTCGGTCTTGACGATAAAGCTGAAGAACTTCTCCTTCGTCTTCGTCTGGAAGAGAGGCGCGTTGTCGTTTTGGAAATGGTAATAGGTGCGTTGCCAAAGGTCTGTATGCGGTTGGGTTACCACTTCGATAGTATTCTCCTTGATCAGACAGGATGCTGGCTCGCGAGTCCATTGAAAATCTTCGATGTTGAGTGTCATAGTCCTCTATTAGGGATTACGAATACAGGCTTTTCTCCCTGTTCGCCACACTCATGATGGTTACATGATTCTGTACTATCTTGGATTCGTCCAGCAAGATAATCCTTCAAGACTTCCTCAATGTTGCCATGACAGCCTCTTATTACACTAATGCCATGTGCTGAGAGTTTGTTGAACGCTCCCATGCCCATGTTGCCAGCCAGCATGATGGTTATTCCCATCTCCTGCATCACGGAAGCTATGTTAGACTTGCATCCGCATCCTTGCGGTGAGTCAAGACGCTCCGAATGGGTGATGTTCTTCGCATTATCAACTGTGAAAACTGTATAGTGGTCGCAATGGCCGAAGTGGTCATCTACGACATTCTCCCTTGTCGGTATTGCTATCTTTGTCATAATTGCTCATTTGTTTCCATTAAACATGTCATCCAGCATCTTCATTCCGCTTTGTGTCTTGAAGATGTTCTTCCTTACGGCTTGTATTGCATCTTTTGATTCGTTGTCTTCATAGAGGTTTACAAGGAAGTCTGCCTCTATGAGTATCTGGTAATCCAAATCATCGGATGCGTGATAGGTGTGGTGATGGGCAACGAGCCAGCAGATACGCTCAATCTGCTCTTCGGTGTAGCCTCCGATGCGGGTCAGCAGATCACGAGCGACGGCTGGCCCTTCCTGTTCCTGAAGCTTGCCATTCTGATGGCCAAACTTCTTCTCACTTGCTCTGATGCCGATGTCATGGACAAGGGCTGCACTTTCAAGGATGAATTGAGTCTCCTCGTCCAATCCTTCGCCCATGCCTATCAATGAGGCATAGGCATGAACCTTCGTCGTATGTTGTATTCTCTTGGGATCACCATTGTCATAGTTGATCATGCTGAGAGCCAACTTTTGGATATTTGTCATCATATTGTTGTAAATTGCCGTGACAATAGTGGGAACGTCAGTAATGTCATTTCCTTAATGTAGCGCGCACCCTGAAGGCTTGTTCAGTTCGCCTGAAACAACGCTTCCTGCGTGCTTCTCGCTGAACTCTCGGTTGATGTCCGCCAGTTCTTTGAGACCATAAATGTAGTCGTCATACATGTCAGAGAGGTCAACGCCCTCGCAATCGCTCTCCGCTCCAAGTGCTTCACGAACGATCTGTGCTCGTTCGCTGACCGTTGTGTCTTTGATTAAAAGTGATTTTGCCATTATTTCATTATTTTATATATTTCTTTCTCCAATCCATCTTCATCGTATTGATTAGTTTCCACGTTATAATACGTATCTACCAATGTTTTACTAAGAACTCCAAACTCCTCAATTGCCTTGTCGGCATCAAGTACTTGATACATTATTTCATTTGTTACTTCATCGACAAATGGAAAAAGTTCGAATATGTCATTTACTAATATAGAATCCATAGATAGTATTTTATGAAACAGCCAAATTGATAATATGGATTGTGTCTTTGATTAAAAGTGATTTTGCCATTATTTCATTGTTTTATATATCTCTTTTACTGATCCTCATCATCGTATTGATTGGGAGGCATTTCCTTCGCATTGCTGTACGGAGACATAGAATGGAGATTCCCTTGGGGTTTATGGAAATTAGTCCAACTCAAGGTTGAGTTCTATAACCAATCTTTTAAGGTTTTCGTTTCTGTCCATCATACTCTTCATACGTTCCATAGGAGAGAGCATCTTCTTGTTTTCCTTTTGTTCCATCATGCGAACGTTGATACGGATTTTGCCGTTGTTAAGCTTCTTGTGGAGGAAGGAGAGCATTTCAGGCCTCTCGTTGAGGATTTCTCGTTCCTGGAATGAGTTTTCTACGGGAATCTCGATGAAGAAGTCCTCTTTTAATACGGGCGGGGTGCTCTCTATGGTAGAGATGACGATTTTCTTCTCTTGGTTCTGGGCGATGTACTCCTTCAGTGCCGCATTGAGTTCCTTTTGAGAGAAAGGCGAGCATGCTTCCGTGATTTGTACGGCTGCGGTCGTCTCCTTCTTTTGGCCATCGTCGTTCAGCATTTTTTGGATGGAGACGCCGGGTATGTTCGAACTATTTATTCGAACGACATTGTTGGCCGTTGTCTGTGCGGAGGCCGTGCTGGCTCCGTTGGCCGTCTGCTGTTTGGCTTGGGAAGGTTGAGGGGTAGGCTTGGCTACCGTGAAGAAGTTTTCGATGGCGTACAGGTCGTCATCATCGTCTAACTCATTTTTTTTTTTTCCTCCGAGAGGTGGCCCCGTCGGACTAGTGTTCGTTCGGCCAGAAGCCGTCTGTTCTTGCCCCGCTCTTCGTTGGGGGCGTACTCCCTCAAGTCCTCAGGAAGGTCCTTCCGGCT
>JAKSLA010000111.1 GCA_024401455.1 Paludibacteraceae bacterium
ATAGGTTAAGTATAAATTACATTGAGAGTATTAGGACCACAAATTGGACGCCCTACTTCCGAAGTTATTATTTAACCATTACTTAACCATTACTAAACGCGACAAAAGTACAAAAAAACTAAGACGCTCATAACTATCGGCTACTTTTTTTAGTATTTCAATTTTCGCAAGTAGAGCATTCTGGACCAAACAAAACAAATTGGGTGCCTAAAAAACAACGATTTGCTTGGAAGAATGAAAACAAGGAACTATTTTTGCGCAAGAATTGTTGGAAAAGTGACAAAATACGGCTAAAAACATATTGGAAAAGTGACAGATTTAGTCATATTTCGTATTGAAAAAGTGACAAAATCCAGAGCGAACAAAACATAAAACAATCAGAGAAAGCAAATTATGATAGATAGAGATCTTGATCACCTCATCGAAGAGCATTTCCGCCACAACAGTTCAGCCTTGCTGTTGACGGGAGCTCGGCAGACAGGCAAGACATTTGCCCTTCGGAAGTACGCTAAGAACCACGAGCTGCATCTCGTTGAAGTCAACTTTCTTGAAGACCCGAAAGCCCTTTCTATCTTTGAGGGGGCACGCCATGCTGATGAAGTTCTACTCAGACTCTCGGCCTATTCAAACGACGAACTAATCAAGGGAAAGACTCTGATCTTCTTTGATGAGGTACAACGATGCACAGACCTTATCACCTGGATAAAGTTCCTCGTCGATGAAGGCAGCTACTCATACGCACTTAGCGGCAGTTTGTTAGGCGTCGAGCTCAAGGACATCCGCAGCATCCCAGTTGGTTACCTCCATGCGATTGAAGTGTTTCCGCTTGACCTTATGGAATTTGCCAAAGCACTGGGTGTCAGCGGTAAAGTTCTCGATTCCATCCACAAGGCATGGATGGAAATGACTCCCGTCGATTCCGTCATTCACGAATCTCTGATGAAGGTCGTAGCGCTGTACCTGACAATAGGAGGCATGCCTGCCGTCGTGCAGACCTATCTCGACACGAACAACCTCCGCGCGGTACAGGACAAGCAAAAAGAAATACTAACCATGTATCGTTGGGACATAGCCCAATATGACCCAGACAACAAACTGTACATTGACGAGATATTCTCCTTGATACCCGCGGAACTCAACGCCAAGAACAAGCGTTTCATTCTGAAGGACTTGAATGAGCATCGTCAGTTCGCTCGGCATGAAAATGGTTTCGTATGGTTGAAGGATGCCGGAGTAGCCCTTCCCACATACAACGTAGAACAGCCAACAGCCCCCATGCTACTCTCCGAACAGCACAATCTATTCAAACTGTTCCAAAACGATGTAGGACTGCTTGCAGCACAATATGCCGATGACATTGCCCTACGCATCCTGAGCGGAGATGTCTGCCTCAACTTTGGAGCCATCTACGAGAATCTTGTAGCCCAGGAGTTAACCGCCCATGGTTACAAAACGTACTATTTCAACAGCAAGCAGAAAGGCGAGGTCGATTTTGTCATTGAGAACGACGGAGTGGTCACTCCCATAGAAGTAAAGTCGGGCAAGGACTATGCTCGCCATCGTGCCCTCGACAACCTCCTTTCAACCATCGACTACCATATAGACAAGGCCATCGTTCTTTGCAACGACAATGTCCATACTAAAGATGCCATATGCTATCTTCCCATATACATGACGATGTATATCCGCAAGGAAGCCAGTCGAAATCCCTTAATCTACAAGATAGACCTTTCAAGCCTCGAACCATGACATCTCTCCCAAGTATGACGTATAATAAATCTATGGTACTGGCTTCCTAACAGATCCAAACCTGCTAAGCTTGGATCATCATCCAATTCGCTCAACTATATTCATACATAAATGAAGGGCGAAAGCCTGTATCGTCAGCTTTCGCCCTTTCCTTGTTATGACAATCAAAGAGCCGTGCCCTATGATTTCATAACTGGCACCTGATGAAGGGATGCCGCATTACTTCACGATTACCTTGCCGCCGTCAACGGGACGACCTTCGCGCTGTAATGAAATGTGATGCACTCCACTATTTAAGAAGGACGCGGGAACGCGAACCTGAGCCTCACCAGCAGACACAGAACGACGCTCCACTGCCTGACCCTTCATATTCGTAATGATCAGTTCACGATCCACGTCAATGTCAGTGTCCTTGAGGTCGATGGTAATCTCCTCATCCTTGCCAACAACGCTTGGACGAATGTGCATCGATCCACGCATCTCCTGCACCTTCTGCACAGAACTTGTTGACTTGTTGATTTTATAAATGAATGTCTTATCATCAGTAGAATGACGATATCCTTCATCATCTAATTCATAAATAGAAGTCTCTAAGAAAATATAGTCGGTTCCATCCACTCTATAAATAGTAGGCTCATAGATTCTTCTTTTTCCGCCTTCCGTATCAATTTTTAATGATGCAAGCACTTTCCCATCCTCATTATATACATCATAACCAACTATGCAGTATTCATTTTTCACGCATCGATTACCCCTCCAATTTTTAGACACATAAGTGCGAGATTCTAACTGAGGCATAAGGAATTCATACTTTTCATCATTATTAAATAAGGTTTGCGTAAATAGACCCCATGCTTCATAATAGTCATCAACATTTAGGTAACCACAAGTTTCAATTTTTTGATATTCAAACTTTTTGGTACCAATTGTAACATAATTCTCTGTTGGGGTGTACTGGGCCACAAGGTATAAACGATATACATTAAGTCCAACAATCTTATATGCAGTAACTTCTGTACGATATTCGTCAAATTCACTCGTCAGGAAATATACATTCCCCGAATATTCGAGCTTGTAATAACGAGATGAATAATCATTCATCATATCAATTTGATATTGCGTCGTCATTTCTGCCCATTCTTCGTCTGTAAAGCATTCCGAACGATACTTTTCTGCAATCCATTCGTACTCGTTGACACCGGAAGGAATTTCATCCTTATGAATAAAGAATGTGCGCATCAATTTAGTATAAAAAGCATACTCATCACTCAGAGTGATGCTATTGATTATCGCCACCTTTTCTTCAGTGGAATACTCGTCTTCCGAATAGGGAGGGTTATACCAAATAACATGACAATATTGATTATAAAAAGATTCGTAGGCACCACTTATCGTCCTGCTGTTCCAGAAACTATCCGAAACATAGACATCAGACTCCTCATAGCCAGAGAGTATGTATTCAGGTTCTTGTTCAATCTCTTCATTTGTATATGTTTCTGCAAGTTGCGGGCATTTAAAAGATTTCACATTGTCAAATTCGTGATTGTAAACAGTTACAACAGTGGACTCTAAATCATAGTTAATAAATGCCGCCTTGCCATTGTATGAATAATAACGAAGCAAGAAACCATAGCCCACTTCTTCTTCCCCATCAAAAATGAGGCTCGTCTTTTTTTCATCAAACATCTGAGCATTGACCGTCATAGTGAACAGCCCCAGGAACGCCAAGGCTCCAATACACTTTTTTAATTTCATCATTTTTCGCATAATTTTTTGTGTCCGTTGGCTCCATACGGGCTAATATTAATGAAAGGCGTGGAACCACCATGCTCCATACCGATTAGAGGCCCTAGGAAACGCCCAACGACAAATACAGATACAGCAGTCCACGCCCGAGTCGTGGAAACCGCTGTGCTTTATTCGTCGTTTTATAGAAATTTCCTAGGTTCCTAATCGCTAATTAGCACAACGCTTTCTTCTATTTTCAAAAACTGGGCACAAAGATAGTGCTTTCTATCACTCAATGCAAATGAAAACCTGTTTTTTTTTAACCCGTTGGCGGAATGAACTTAGGGCATATTTAGAAGCTGTTTTAAAATAATCAACTTCAATTCTTATGCTTCTTTTTCGCCTATTTTCAACTGTTTTTCGGTCACAACCGACGACAAACCGAGTGACATCAAACTTGTTTGAATGTCCGAGGTGCGAAGTAGAAAAACGAAGTTAATGGAGGGCGCATTAACTGTGTTTTCGTCCGTCACGACTCGGCATAATCAATGCAAGCATCACTCTGTTCTCGCTGCTCCATCGGTTGCTCGCGTGGACTGAAAGCCCATGAAGTGGGCCTCGGAGTGGCCCACGCGGGCTCCAGAACCAGTCTAACGTCAATGCGTGGTTGGTGTCAACAAGTACATAGTTCCCCAAAAAGAAATCAATAAAAGTATTTAGGAAAGGACCGATTACCGTATTCCTTCTATATAACATTTTCTAACATATTGCAGCAGAAAGCCTTGCGTTTAGCTT
>JAKSLA010000112.1 GCA_024401455.1 Paludibacteraceae bacterium
CGGCATAAAAAAAGATGATGTTATGAAAGCCGCCTATATCCATTGGGCTTGTGCGGCTCCTTGGAATAACAAGCATGATTTTGGAGCTCAAAAATATAGTGGGGTAGGCGGGCATCTTTTTGCTATTGCTGTAGATAAGTCAAAACAATGGGGCTTTGAAGGTGTTGTCTATGGTTTTGCCCTTAACAACGAGTTGTTAAAACACTATATTAACGTTCTAGGATGTTCCTACTTGGGTGCTTTGCATCCATATCAATTTATGCTGGGTATTCCTGCTGCAAAAAAACTATTGGAGGTTTATACATATGAGTGGAACTAATAAAGATTCGCTTATTGCTGCTGAACCTCAGGCTATTTATACGCCCAATCCTACAAAACTACCCCCAGAAGGAAAAATAAATCTTTTGGAGTTAGCTAAATATGCTGCGGCCCATGGCAAAGATATTAGCTCGATGACTCGGGACGAACTGGAACGCTTCAAGGTCTAGCCTGACAACGATATTGTTCTTTTACTAAAGGTTTTGAGGGCTCCTGCGACATTGAATTCTGCTAAATTTCGCAGCTTTTGAGTATATATTTTCTCTTATGCAAGACATCAACCGTTATAAGATTTGTACAGAGAAAGCCGATTGGAAGGGCATTTGCGATATCAATGGAATCAATTTTGACTTTTTGGGTTCTCGAAAGGAGTTAGAAGTCCTATCTTCTTACCTAGAGCAGGGTGAAATTGTTTTTGCTTTAGCTTCCGGCCTAATGAAGCGAACTATTACCTCCAATACGTTTGATGGCGGATTGAATACTTGGCTTGTAGTCCTCACGTCAGAAAGATTCCTATTTATGGACGCAGCATTGCTTACGTCGTCTGTCGATACGCAAAGTGTTCGGCTGAATAAGGTGCAAGCGATTTCCGCATCGCAGGGCTTGTTGCTTGGTAAGATTTCCATTGACTTGGGAAGTCGCTTGATTACCATAGACAATTGTACCAAAGAATCTGTTAGAGTCATGGCAGATTTGGCAAACAAATGGCTTAAGGATCTTGAAAACGGAACAAAAATTCCTGACGAGAACAAGGATATGGAGGATTTCAAGAAATCAGTCCATAAGGGGCATGAACGTGTTGTTCCTCCTGTAGCCGCAATGCCTACAGCAAATAGAAACCTAGCATCGATTGTTACTGCTCTTGTTGGCTGGAGTGGGATTAATGACTTTATTTGGGGACTCAGCTGGTGTGGCTTCATAAAGGTCGCCTTTAACCTTGTTTCTATAAAACTCGATTCCGGGGAACATTTTGTTGCAACCGCCTTAATTGCAGTTGCCTTGCTTATTTGGACATTTGTTGATTTAATTCGAATTTCAAATGGTTCATATTTCCAGAAGACAGAACCTTCTGTAGGCTCTAGAGGATTTGAAGGCATTCTTCTGTTGTTTTATATAGTCCTGATTATTGGTTCAGTAGTTATGGCCTTTGGAGAATTTAATGATTCTCGAAAGAAGGATAACGGAAAACTGGCCAGCATTCGAGAAATTGTAGACACCTACAATCAAAACGAGGCCGCAGCAGAACATTCTTTTAATGGTCCTCGGTTTACAATAGCGGGCTCTATACGTTCAGTTGAAAAAGGATTTTTCGATGGCTATGTGGTAAAGTTTGAAGGACTTGGCGGATTAAACATTCTCAATCTCGACAGCAAGGTAACCGAAATAGAACTGAAATTTTCAGACAAGCAAGAAAAAGAACTTATGAAAATTCGTAAGGGAAATCTAATTGCTGCAAGTTGTATAGGTCGCGGCTTGTCCGGAACGGAATATACTGCAGATAAGTGTATTTTAAAATATGTGAAAAAGAATAAATAGGTATGTCCATTCCTTCTTTTCCTAATAATTTAATGGTTACGGCTAATGCGTTCAACGATTGACATATCTCAGATAATGACTGATGCCACGGCAAATGCTGTGGGAGGCTTGTTGCCCTATATATTCGTTGCTTTGGTAATATCAATTCTGTTAGGTATTCTCCGCAAAAGACCCGAGTTTGCAGGGATTGGATGTCTGGGAATGCTGATTTTGTGGGCTTTGGTTGCCTTAGGGCAGTTTATAAAGGCTCATTCCACGGTTTTCATCGTTGTTGGCTTGCTTATAGCTTTAGTGCTACTTATTGTTGTGATTTCCTGCTGGGATGAAATCAAGGAAAAAGTCTCAACTGAGGTGGATAATGCCCAATATAGGGCAGAAACAAAACGAGAGTTAAATCGTCAGATTGCTATCAATAGAGAAGAAACACAGTTTCAACCATATACCGATTTTGTTGGAAAGGTGGGGGAGCTCAACATTGCCGCCAGTATTGATGTTGCGTGCCATAGGGCTGGTAAGCATTATCGTATTTTGCAGAATGTCTATGTGCCAAGGGGCGGAGGAACAAGTGAAATAGATGTTCTCCTGCTTCATGAAACGGGAATATACGTCATCGAAAGCAAAAATCTATCTGGCAGCATATATGGCGAGAATCGATATTCGCAGTGGCTTCGTTATAAGCGAAATGAGGAAATTCCTGATCAGTTCCCGAATCCGGTTCGACAAAATGAAGGGCATATTAAGGCGTTATGCCACTTCTTGAATATACAAGCCGGTCGCGTCCCTGTTTACAGCTATATTGTGTTTGGAAACAAGGCGAATATTGAGCACGTAGAACCGGTTCCGACAGCGAACATTATGTCTTTGTGGTCTTTGGAAAGCCGGATGCTTAATTCTTTAAACTTACTGGATCCGATTATTCCTCCAGAAACCATTGACCGTTGGCATTCAATGCTTCAACGTTGCGTAAATGTGTCTGATGCGGTAAAGAAAGCGCACAAGGATAGGACGACCCAGCGTTTTCAGAGATTCTCGTGAATTATGCGGAGACTGGCCAAAGTGAAATAGTTATATTCTTGCGGTAATTAAATTATGACTTTATCAAACGTCGCAAAAGTTTCCAGCTGGAATGCAGAAAAAGGTTATGGTTTTGCCATTGCCAACGGTAAGAAGTATTTCGTACACAAGAGTGCTTTAGGGCCTATTAGCCGCAATCCTCAGGTTGGTGATACCATTGTCGTAACACAATTCCTAGAAACTCCCAAGGGAGCGCGAATATCTTCTGGCGTTTTAGAAGGTGTTCCTTTGAGACAGGTAGTTCATGATCGAAACACCTATGTTCCTGGGTATTATCGCAAGAGAAAATTGAAATATGCCTTAGCAATTCTTGTCTTATCAATTCCCATCATACTATTATCTAAATGTATGATGCTGTCTACGAATAACAATGATGAACCGATTAACAATAATTCAGTTCAAACAATTCCGTAAGCTTCGAATTTTCAAAGATCTTCTGTCAATGAACCATCTTACCTTTGCGACGACCGCATTTATTGCAGCCAGATGAATAGCTACGAAGAAGCTCTGTTCTTCTTAAAGAACTGCCCAGGAGCTAAAATGGATGGCGATGGCGACGGTATTCCCTGCGAGCGTCAGTTCGGAAGGTAAAAACATCTATCCACGATCCCAGAGTTTGTCTTCGTCATAAACGATGTTTTCGTCTGCGTCAATGCCTCAAATGTCGCCCGCAAGGCGACATACTTTGTTCAATTTTACAAGTTCTTTCCAGAGATTTTCCACGCAGTGAGTGGAAAATCTTTGATGTGATTGCTCTCTTGGATGCATCAATTAATTGCGGTTGAAATTTTCGTCCACAAAAACTTTTCATACAACCATTTTGTTGACGTCAACAAAATGGTCTTAAAAATACTTCCGATTCATCGCTTCAAGTAATTCCTCGTTAAGAGTATTATCTAAATCGGGAATCACGCTGTCAATGGAACAATAGGGGCAAAGCGCAGTGTCTTCGCCATCATCTGTCCACTTTGTGATTTCAGACGGAGCGAACAATCGTTTGCAATAGAAACATCCACATTGAGTTGCTGTGGACAAAACGTCCCTGTTCCTAAAGCTGAGCTTATGAAGTTCATTGAAATTCATGTAAAGTAATATAGTCATTTTGGCATCTTTTAAGGCTCTTCATCAACATGTGTGGGTGGCTTCGCCACCCTTTTTTGTTGACATT
>JAKSLA010000113.1 GCA_024401455.1 Paludibacteraceae bacterium
CAAAAGCAAACCTTGGATAGCACCCATCAAAGAACCACGCTCACCAGTCAAGTCAGAAGTAGCCTCCTTAGTGAAAGTAGTCTCGAACAAGTAACCAGAACCAACGCCGATACCAAGAGCGATAACCTTCTCCCATGCGTGACCTGTAGCGTCTTGGTGGATTGCGAATGAAGAGTTCAAACCGCGACCTTGAACGAACAAGCGACGAAGAGAAGTACCAGATCCCTTAGGAGCGATCATGATAACGTCAACGTCCTTAGGAGGAACGATGCCTGTACGGTCATTCCAAGTGATAGCAAAACCGTGAGAGAAATACAAAGTCTTGCCAGGAGTCAAATGCTTTTTGATTGTTGGCCAGCACTCGATTTGTGCTGCGTCAGAAAGAAGCAATTGGATGATAGTTGCCTTCTCGCAAGCCTCTTCGATTCCGAACAAAGTCTCACCTGGTACCCATCCGTCTGCAACTGCCTTGTCATATGTCTTACCTGGACGTTGACCAACGATTACGTTGAAACCATTGTCACGCAAGTTCATTGATTGACCAGGTCCTTGTACACCGTATCCAATAACTGCGATAGTCTCGTTTTTCAAAACCTCGCGGGCTTTCTCCAATGGAAATTCTTCGCGCGTAACCACGTTCTCGACTACGCCGCCAAAATTCATTTCTGCCATCTCTTTGTTTATTTTAAATTAGAGTTTGTAATAAAATTTCTCGTTTGAACTTCGAATAGGAAGATTTAGTTCCTCCTCTCGTTTTTTATTTATGCTTCGTCGTGCTTACCTCTTACGATTTGGAGATAAAACGCTTAAAACTCTGCAAATTTAATGTTTTTTCCGTTAGAATACCAATAAAAAAGGAATAATGTAGAAAAAAACTATGCCTACGCATCATTTGATGATGTATTCCTCATTTAATGTCTGCTCTCCGAAAATGACTTTGCTTTTGCAAATGGTTGCACCTGTTTCGTTTTTGAGTTCAAGGATGAAGATGCCATTCTCGTCCTCTTTTTTGTGGATGCTGATTTTTTCGCCAAAAAGACATTCTGAAATATACTCGATTTCAAATCTTTTGATGTCTCGTTTGCTGAATTTGTATAGCGTGAAGGAGTCGATGATGTGTTCGATATACTTGCTGCTATTCAAATGCTGGTTGAAATCCACATCACTATATTTGACGGTAAAGGTTTCAAAAACATCTGCTTCCGTAGCCGGGATTTTTCCCACTTTTGCAATGGGACAAGGTTGGTTGCCGAATATATCAGACGAAATGATTTTACTCAAATCAGTGGGGCGACGGTTGGTCTTGTCAATCAGAGCCCATGCCGATCGGGCATAACCTAACGGCTTCCCATCTTGCGTAAGAAAGGCAAAGTTACGCATGGAAAACATTCTGAGCACGTTCTCCACCCATGTCTGAACCTTTATCTTTTCCCCGTTCTTGGGATACTCGTTGATTTCGATGGCAAGTCTTGACACTACCCATGATTGGTTGTTGACCTTTACATTCTCGATGCCGAAACCTAAACTATCTGCATGGTAGCCCGCGCTGTTGAGTATGTAGTTGGTGAGGTGGGGAAGTGTCAACTTCTCTCTGAAGTCAACCTCGAACGGTAAAACCTTAAACGGATATTCGCCAATTGATTTATTGCCTTCCATCGTCTGACTGAATTATAAACCGGTTTTGTCCTCTTTTTGATCGATCCCGTTGTGGCTGAGTTCGTTGAGTTTGGCAAGCATGTCGCTCAAACGCTCAATCTTCGATTTTGTGATTGCCACACGTCCTGAGCGGATGAATTGGAGTACTTGAACCTTTTGGCTCAACTCGTTGAACAAGCCTTGTGTCTCGTCAGAATGGCCCGTCTTCTCGAAAATCACACAAGTTTCGGTGAGTTCCAAGATGCGGATGTTGTACTTGCGGATGAGGTCTTCCGTGCCGTTGAGTTTGATGAAGTCCTCTGTCGCAATCTTGTACATCGCAATTTCTTGATAGACAAGGTCTGAATCGTCGTTGTAGAAACTCTTGATGATGTCGATTCTCTTGTCTATTTGCTTCACCACCTTCTCGATAGTGTCTTCGTCGGTAATGGTGGTGATGGTAAACTTGTGGATGCCAGGGAGGGCTGATTGCGAAACACTCAAACTTTCGATGTTCAAGCGTCTGCGTGTGAAGATGATTGAAATCTGGTTGAGCAGACCTACCTGGTTTTCAGAGAATACTGTAACCGTATATAATTTTTTGCCGTCGTTGCATTCTGTGGAATTGCACTTCTGGCCCTCTTTGTTTTTTAAATTGTCAGCCATAATTTCTCACTTTGTGGATTGCAGAGGCGCATGAAGGCACCTCTGCAATTGGATTCTTATATTATCCCAAAAGGATGTTTGTAACTGTTTCTCCTGCGGGAACCATCGGATAAACCATTCCCATCTCCTCGCAGTTGGCTACCAATAAGTAAGGCTTGTCGTCGGCAAACATCTCTTTGATTGCTGCGTCAAGTTCCTCGCGAGTATTTACTTCCGCATTCTTGATGCCGTAAGCGTCTGCGATGGTGTTGAACTTCGGATTCGTCATTGGGGTGGACGAGTATCTCTCCTTGAAGAACAACTCCTGCCATTGGCGTACCATTCCGAGATAGTTGTTGTTAAGAATGATCATCTTGACGCCAATCTGCTTCTCCATGATTGTACCCAACTCTTGGACGGTCATTTGGAAGCCACCGTCGCCGGCGAACATACATACGGTACGTTCGGGTGCGCCAATCTTGGCTCCGATTGCCGCAGGAATACCGAATCCCATTGTTCCAAGTCCACCGCTTGTCACGACGCTGCGCGATTTTGTGTATTTGAAGTAGCGGGCGGCCATGATTTGGTTCTGGCCTACGTCTGTAACAAGGACTGCCTCGTTGTTTGTAGCCTCAGAGATTTTGCGGACAACCTCACCCATCTTCAATGGACCCTCAGTTGGGTGAACCTCTGGAGTGATGACTTTATCATTCTCTTTCTCCTCGTGCTCCTTGAAACTCTCAATCCACTTAGTGTGCTTTGCTTCTTTGAGTTTGAGCGTCAATTCTGGGAGGGATGCTTTTACGTCGCCGAGTACCTTGGCTGTCGCTTTTACGTTTTTATCCATCTCGGCCGTGTCGATGTCCATGTGGACAATCTTGGCCTGCTTTGCATAAGTCTTCAAATCACCAGTTACGCGGTCGTCAAAACGCATGCCGATGGCGATGATTACGTCTGCCTCGTTGGTCTTGATGTTAGGGCCGACGTTTCCGTGCATACCGAGCATACCTTTATTAAGAGGGTGGTCGGTAGGAAGTGCTGACAGACCGAGAAGCGTGTTTCCAGCCGGTATGTCCGCCTTTTCCAAGAAAGCCTTCAGTTCAGTCTCTGCGTTGGCAAGGATGACACCTTGACCCACCAGTGCGAGCGGCTTCTCTGCCTTGTTGATGATCTCAGCGGCGGCTTCAATTTGAGCCGGATTGATGGCTGTGTAAGGGATATATCCGCGAGTGAAGAGACATTTCTCCCAATTGAAATCGGCCATCTCCACTTGTGCGTTCTTTGTGAAGTCGAGCACGACAGGGCCCTTTCTTCCTGTATTGGCGATATAGAAAGCCTTTGCCACCGCTGGAGCGATGTCTGCTGCCGAACGGATTTGGTAAGACCATTTGGTGATTGGTAGTGTGCAACCAATCAAGTCAACCTCTTGGAAAGCATCAGTACCAAGGAGAGATGCTCCTGCTTGACCGGCGATCACAACGAGAGGAGTAGAATCCATCATTGCATCTGCGATACCGGTTATAGTGTTAGTCGCACCCGGTCCTGAAGTCACTAAGCAAACGCCAGTCTTTCCGCTGACTCGTGCGTATCCCTGTGCTGCGTGTGATGCACCTTGCTCGTGACGAGTTAGGACATAGTTGAACTTGTCCATATAGTCGTACAGAGCATCGAACGTAGGCATGATGCTGCCTCCGGGA
>JAKSLA010000114.1 GCA_024401455.1 Paludibacteraceae bacterium
AAGCAATCTTTTTATGATTAGGCAATTTTATGTACGATTTCCAAAATTCCAGACTGTGTCTGGAAAATTGAGTTGGAGCCACTATACCGAAATCTTGAAGTCTTATGGAATGACAAATGTCGTCAAATGAATTTCCAATTTTGTCACTAAAGTGTCAAAAATAAATGGTACTTTTCTTTGCATAACAAGGAGAATGCCATGAAAAAGATTCTGTTTCTAATAGTTCTGTCGGCGGTCTTTGCCTTTGCCGGCTGTAAAAAGGTTATTGTTCACAAGCCAGAAGTCCCTCCTAAACCTAGTTCTGATGAAGGATTGGGAGGTCTTTTGGGTGGTAGTGGTGGCGAAGACGCTGAGGATTCTATCTATTTTCGAAGGGGTAGTGATTATCAAGTGTTTGTTGTCAGTGAATATGGGTCAATTCATCATTACAAGAGTGTCCGTAAAGGGTATGACACCTATGAATGTGGAATTCCCAAATTTGGATTAAACGCAGGTTCTTGTAGGACTTATGATGAAGATGGTGTGATTGTAGATCGCGAATCGTATGAATATGATCGCCGTGCGAAATCCAATCCTTTGGAAGTGAAACTTCGTGAATTGTACAAGAAAGCCAAGGCTGGGTGCAAGGAATAGATCTCAGATTGGGGCGATGATGACGTTCACCAAAAGCTCCAGAATCACGGGCGCTCTATTTCTTTAAATGGCGGTGTAAATTTGTTGCGGTTGGCGGTGTAAATGTTTCGGAAGCAATTCTTGCAGAAATCAAGAAGATAATCAAGATTAGGTAGCAAGACAATTGCATGTAAGCTTGTTTCGCCCAAGGTGGGGCGGTTTCCTATATCGTTCTATTGTATCTGTTTTTGAGGTTTTTATGCCCGTTAGGGTTGTCTTTTTGTTGTCTAAAAACTATATTATTACACATAATGTGTAAATTGGCGGCGTATGGAAGAGCAAAACGAAGAAAAAATGCCCTTTGCCACGCCTCCGAAGGATCCGGTGCAGGTATGGCAACAACTCATAATCTACTGCAAAAAGAAACGGGCCGCCGTTCAATTTTATGCCAAGGCCCCTACCGAAGAGGTTGCGTACCGACTGAACATCATCAATCCCCGTGAAGATGTATGTCGATGGCTTCTCCAGATTAAAGAAACCCCAGAATGCCTAGAAGTAAAACCTTTGCGAAGGCCCGAAGTTGGTATCATCGGAACACCGGTATATGCGTACAGCATTCCATTTGAAGATCAACATTATTACCTAGCGCTATGTGAAAAGGAAAACAAGAGAAACGAAAAAGTCATTACCATCATGTTTATCAAGTCACTAAAGATGGATAATCGTTTTCCCACATTATAGAGGTGTTTATGACTACAAAGTTTTGCCCTGTTTGTGATTCCGAAAATATTGAAATAAAGAAGGATTTCCGTAGACTTGTTGTGCCTTTGGCAGAACCGGTTTTGCAAGAAATTTCTGTCTGCCATTGTAACGATTGCATGTCCGATATCTTGCTTGATTCGGAATCCAAGAAAAATGTACAGAATAGAATTCTTGAACGTGCAAAGGAAAGCGTTCCTGAATTGTTAAAAAAGGTGAATGAAAACGGCTATTCCGACAGTCGTTTAGAACGAGCCCTGGGATTGGCTCCTCATACAATTAATCGCTGGAAACAGGGGAGTCAGGTTTCTGCCGCGGCAATCGCCTTGTCTCGTTTTATGTCTATCTTGCCTGAGTTGACTCTTGTGGCAGAAGCTGGCTTTAATGAAGCTTTTGCACGATCTGCAATACTCAAGAAAACAATCGATAAAATCAAGGCAGTCGATTCCTCTGTAAAGTCTTTCTATGTCAATACAGGTACATGTGTGGCTGCCGGTGTAATGGCTTTGAACAATTCTACTGATTTTGAAAAGTCTGAGTTGACTTATCATGCCCAGCCTGTTTTGGTGGAGGTGTAAAATGCAAGTAAAGTCTTTTGTTTTGTGTGAACAGATTCGTCAGGAAAATACCGGCAAGTTTATGCTCCTTGGGGTTTTCGGCACCGATGTGGTTGTCAACAATATGCCTGCTGATGATCGTTGGAAAAACCCCCTTGTATTTGGAGCACTTTTTGCCCTTAAGATAGATCGTGAAGTAGATGCAGGATTGTATTCCGTTAAGGTTAAGACAAATAATGGAATGGTTCTTTCTTCAGATTTGACTCTTGAAATAAAGAAAGATGGAGCATCTTATATCCAGTTGCCCATGAATATCGCTTTACTGCTGAAAGGACCTTCCGAAGTAAGCTTGGTCATCTACAAAAAGGATTCCCCTGAAGTTGTTGCGGAAGTAGGCAAATTCTCGGTTCTAAATGCAGAATAAGAAATGCCGTTAAATGCCTCAGAAGTCGCACCCAAGCGACATAACGAAAAATAACGAACTGTTTCTTTGTAAAATTTTCGCAAGTACCTTGCCAAGAGCAGTACTTTAGCTACATTACATCCCGACGCACTACTCTATCGAATGGAGTGGTGCGTCTTTGTTTTATACGGCATTCCCGTATTTGCCAAGACGCTCCTAACAAGAACAAATCACAGGAGGCTCTATGGCTAAAAAAGAAATCTCAACTTATTCTCAGCAAACTTTTGAAAGCATTAAGCATGTAGACGAAAACGGTGTCGAATTCTGGTATGCGAGGGAACTGCAGACAGCGTTGGAATACGCACAATGGCGGCGTTTCGAAGAATCTATTGATAGAGCGAAAGTAGCGTGTGAAGCTAGTGGAATTGAAGTGGCAGATCATTTTGCCGGCGTTGGCAAAATGATAAATCTCGCCAAAGGTGCACAACGCGAAATCAGCGATATCAAACTTTCTCGCTATGCATGTTACCTTATCGTAATGAACGGAGATCCTCGTAAAGAGGTATATGTATAAGCCAGAAAATGTTGTAATTAAGGACAATGAGTCTGATTCCTGGGAAGAAACGGACTTGTTTAAAAATCGTTTTGCGGAATCAACTCCCGGTGAAATGATTTTCGCCAGTCGTGATATGCGCGGCTGGTCTCAAGCCGCACTGGCGGAGAAACTTGGCAAGGTTTTTGAATGCGATCCTTCGATTTTCTTTGCTTTTTAACCATTTTGTTGGCGTCAACAAAATGGTTCGCTTTTCCCAATTGTGAACATAGTGTCTTCACAATTAAATTATGGAGTAAAAATGCTTGATAATAATGATGAACAAAGGCTAAGGACCTATCTCAAGGATA
>JAKSLA010000115.1 GCA_024401455.1 Paludibacteraceae bacterium
CGTTCGGTTCGCATCCGAGAGGTCGAGGGTTCGAATCCCTTCGGTTCCACCATAAAGGTGCAGTAGCAATAATACAAGTTGCTACTGCACTTTTTAATTTTTCATACCGAAAAACCTTTGATATAAAGCCAAAAGCGAGGTCAGTGGGTTCAAATGAGAACCTGCCGACCTCGCTTTTTTTGTTTATACGGTTTTTGTGCAAACGCTGCCGCCGGAAAAAGTGAACCCACCCTATCGCACTTTTTAATTAAAGGTAGGAATAATTAAAAGGTTCGAGTATTGAGTCCTTTATAACGGACTGTGAAGTTCTTATAATGATAACGGGAAAGCATGAATCACATTCATATAAAAACCATATTAATTTATGGCAAATCCAATAAAATAGTGGAAAACCGTCTGGTTTTATGGTATCCTACAAGACATAGAACACTTGGAGGTGCTTTGTGAACGAGCTATCAGATAGATGGATAACCATCGATGACGCGGCAGAATACCTAAGCGTTACTACAGATACCATCAGGAATTGGATTAAAAAAGGATGCGGCATTCCGGCAAACAAAATAGGAAAACAATGGCGCTTCAAACTATCTGAATTAGATGCATGGGTTAAAAGCGGACAAAGTTGTTTTGATAAGAAAGCGGAATCGTAATTAACGAAAGATATGGTCTATCATTATGAGAAAAGAAGAACAAATCAATAAGAAAGAAATGAACTACATTGATTTCTTTTCAGGCTGTGGCGGTCTATCTTTGGGACTTGGGCTTGCTGGTTGGAAAGGTATATTTGCCATAGAAAAAGACCCGATGGCGTTTATGACATTTAGGCGCAATCTTGTTGATCAAGATGCACTTCGACGCCACTTCACAGACTGGCCGGACTGGCTTTCAATAGAACCCCACGCCATTGAAGATGTTCTCGAAAATGAAGACACTCGTAAGCATTTTACAGAATTGGCTGGGAAAGTGACTTTAGTTGCAGGTGGCCCTCCTTGCCAAGGATTCTCAGTAGCTGGTGCGCGAAATGGAAAAGATCCAAGAAACCTCTTGGTATTTAAGCAAATCGAGGCAATCCGGCTGTTAAAACCGAATTTTGCTTTGGTAGAAAATGTTGGCGGTTTTGAGCGCAAATTTGTAACACGGCCCACATCTGATGGAAGTATAAGTGTAGCGGAAGAGGCAATCCGAGAATTGATTGATTCCGGTTACAATGTTGGCAAGGTAATCATAAACGCAGCTGAGTTTGGCGTTCCACAGCTTAGGCAACGAGTCATATTGTTTGCTATTGCTAAAGAATACGCTGGTGAGCTTGACGTAAAAAAACTGTTGGAAGATACTCTCGCAAAAGTCGCTGTTCAGCAACGCAAGGAATTAAATCTTCCAACAGATCGATATGTAAATATTGAAGAGGCTCTTGGGGATCTCGCTGGAACAGAAAATGTAGCTGATAATGAGTTCCCCGACTACCAAACTTGTAAATACCTTCCTGCGCAGAGCGTTTATCAAAAAATGATGCGGGATAAGACAAAGGATTGGGAAGTGCCTACTTCGCACCGTTTCAATAAGCACAGCGCAAAAGTAGTTGCATTATATGATTTGGCGCACAAAACCCAACAGCCTGGTCGTTTAAGTAAGGAGTTTTTATACGAAAATGGTTGTCACTCCAACAAGCGATACGTGCTAAATGTTGATACGCCCTGCTCAACTGTTACCACGGCACCAGAAGAACTAATACATTATAAGCATCCGAGAGTTGTGACCTTAAGGGAAATGGCAAGAATTCAATCCTTCCCCGATGACTATACGTTTTATGGCCGATATACTCTTAATGGTCCATCCAGAGGCGTGGACGTGCCCAGAAATGCACAAATTGGAAATGCTATACCCCCTTTGGCAGGCAGAGCCATTGGAAAAGCCATTCAGATGATTGCATCAGCAATAGATTGTTGCGATTCGGCACTTGAACAGTATAGAGTCGAAAAGCAGCCTAAATACGAGCAACTTAATCTATTTGAATGAGCTGATACTATCTTGAGTGAGGATTCACCTTTTCAGTAATCAGATTGATTACGATTTGGTCTGGATCCTCACCATTTTCTTTTGCATATTTTCTTAATTTTTCAATAAGTTCACCGGGAATTCTTAAGGGCTTATATTTTTCCGGGAATGCCCAACAACACTGTTCGCAGTCTTCTTTGCAATCGCGACAAGCAGTACTTTTCATGTTATTACAAGCATCGCATAACGGTTGCCAATTCTCAATATTATCCCCTCCGCCTCTTAAGCGAGGAATCTTGTGATCTTGCTGGAAGCCATCTTCATCCGGGGTTCTTCCACACGCGGCACATACGCCATCATACTGATGAAGAATATCCTGCCAGCTATCTTCGTTCAAGTGCTGTCTGGGTTCTCTTTTTTCGGACACAGTAAGGTCGACAAGCTGATAGTCATTACCAACTTTTATTATGCCGAGAAAACCTTCCTCACCCTGTAATTCACGCATTCGTCGAAACGGATCTTGATATGTCTTTCCACGAAAGGCTGAAATTGCAGCGCGAATATCCTCCTTATTTACAACCGGACCTGGTATTCCATGCCCCTCCGGCCACAGCGTTTGAAGAATAATCTTGTAATACTGCTTATTTGCAGCGATGGGACTAACAAATCCAGCTGAAACGCGCTCAATCCATTCCTCTCTATTGACGTTTGGGTCTGGAATTGGATTCGGTTCATATGAAGGACGCACATTGTAGTCTATCCGAGCATGACTTTTTCTACGTATTTTATCTTCTCCCATAATAATCCTCCTTACATAAACAGATGAAATTCTTTCTTCGTGAGTCCCATATCCAACGCCCGATATAAGAAACGTGAAGCTATAGATGAGTAGGGTTTCCACTTTGCACAGCGCTTCATTATCGTCTGCGGAGCACAATCAGTTGTTTTGTACATCCATCTATATGATTGCAGAAACGCACCGTCCTCATATGGCAAGATATCCTGTCGACCAAGCACAAGGGCTGTGTCTTTTCTGTTCTCCGGGGTCATTCCTTTCGGAGGTATGCTTTGGCG
>JAKSLA010000116.1 GCA_024401455.1 Paludibacteraceae bacterium
TTGTTGAGACGATAAAACTAACGTAGAGACGTCCCCAAGGGGCGTCTCTATTTTTTATCCAAGGGGCGTCCCTTCCTTTATTCAAGGGGCGTCCCTTTTTTCTGTTAATGGGGCGTCTCTTTTTTCTATCCATCCCCCCATGCGCGTCCCCTTCCTGTCGTTCTATCGCAATGTTTTAGGCTCCATAAGTCACAAGAAAAAAAACAGTTTTGAAGATATAATCAAAAAAATTATTAAATTTGGCGTGTTTAATACATAAAACTGTACAAGTTCCATGACAATGGGACAATAGAGTACAATAGAAATGGCTTGATTAAAAGGGAAATACAATGAATAAAGGTTTCTTAACTTTACTATTTAGTGCTGGACTACTTCATGCTGCTTCATCTTCGGCGCAGTGTGTCGTGGCTGGTACTGATTTTGACACGAATTCTGAGCTTTGTTGTCCGTTGTTAAAATCGGACGCCAAACCAGGAGGTTGGTACGATGAAGATTTGGATTGGGAAAAACTCTGCAAATCAGATATGTTTACGGGTCCGGAGACTGCCAAACAAGTAGGAATTGGAGGCGTATTCTCTTCGGATGCAAGTAATGACATGACTGATATAGGAGATGTTTTCCTCCTTAACAATCTTCAAGCAGACGGAAAGCCAACGCAATATGGTTATTCGACTGTCACGGCTCAGCCAAAACTTATACATTCGTTTTGTAAAGCCAACGAGGAACAGAACAATATGCTTGTCAACATCGGTTCTGCTCCTTTGTGCCCGATCGTTTCTTATACGGTTTACGGATTAGCACCTGGTACGACGGCAGAATTGTCTTTTACATTGCATAATTTGTTGGATCCAACCTATTTTGACCATCTTGTCAAAGACATGAAGGTAACGCAGTTGGGTAAATATATCACTAAATATAACTATTCCAATACTGGTGTGATTAATGGTAACGCATTGGGTTTTGGTGTTGTATCAAGTGATGATAATGTTGAATTTAATACTTCATATAATAATGCACTTCAGTTGACTAATTCTAAGAATGCAACTGCGGCGACTGCTGCGTATGGAGCATCTACAAAAGTCACACATAAAGCGACGGTGCCAGAAACGGGTAATGTGACGTTCTACTTTTATCGTACGAGCGATTGCTTCCAAATCCCTATTGGTATTGATGATATTCAGGTGACTGGTGATGTAAAGCCGGTGATTTCTAGTACGGGTAATCCTTGTCCAGAAATGCCTTTGCGTGTCACTACTAAACAAAGTTATCCGGAAGGTACGACATTCTCATGGAAAGAATCCAAGACAGGACAGTCTTCTTCTGAGACAAGTTTTAATTTCGTGCCTGATGCGGCAGAAACCGACTATAGCATTACGTTAGAGGTTACTTTGCCAGGATGTAAACCTTCTAAATCAGAGGCATTGAAGGTCCATTCAGGAACTTGTTGTACAAGTGCCGATGGCGCACCAATGGCGATGACAAACTTGTTCTTTGACGATTTCGGAAATTTCCCATCGGACGATACGTATGAGTGGACGGATAGGTTTGGAACAACCCATACGGAGAAAATCCCTGCTGGTCAGGTGCATACATCTCAATCTCATGGTGGTGATATAAAGATTCCTTATGTAAAGGCCTATAATATCGAAGCGAGTGGCGCAACTTTGGCTGTGCCGGTAGCAGGTTCTCCAGGAAAGACAGAGTTGTACAACCATGGCGTTTATGTGGTATCTAAGTTTGGAGGTTATCCAGGTGGTGTGCCACAGGATAATTCAGGTACAACAACAGGAGGTATGCTTCAGTTCGACCTTCTTGACGATGGATCTCAGGATGAGTTTTTTGAGATTGATATCGAACATATTTGTACAGGTAAGGAGATTACTTTCGGTGCGGACTTCGCATCTATCTCTAATCACGCTGGCTCTATCGAGGTGAAATTGGAGTACAGTGGAAAAACGCTTGCTAGTGAAATAAAAAATTTCTCTGGCGGTGCTGATGGATGGAAAGGAGTGAATAAGAGCTTTACCATTAATTCTGCAGATGTGGGTGGTAAGGATGAGGTGACTATCACAATGAAGGTAAAGCATAATGACGTTGTCCCTGGTGAAACTCGTGACTATGGTATTGATAACATCATTTTCCAAGTTTGTACACCTCCCGATGTCAACGTAGAGTCTTCTGTTTCAACAGGAAAAGATATTCTTGATCTTTGTACGGAAGATGTCTTGACGCTAACGTCTATTACTTCTGATGCGGTAAAGAGATTCTATTTGTATAGTGGTAATGCACTTGATCCAAATAAAAAAATTGGATATGTTTATCAGTACACGTTTGATGACCCATCCAAGGAGAGTGAGATAAATCCTATTAAATGGAATACAATCCATACTGAAGCAGAGGTCTTGGAAGTAGATCATTTTGATGTTGAGGTTGAAAAGTATTGGGATGCCATATTCTCCAATTTGGAAGATGATCCAAAGCACGAAAAGAGAATCTATTTCCGTGTGGTAATTGGAGAGAAATCAGATTTGATGGCAGATCAATCATGGAAAAAGAGTTCAGCTTTTTCTCCTTGTCGTAAGATTTCAATCTCTACTATCCCAGTTATCGCAGGTTTGAACTGTGCCGCTTGTGAGAAGCCGGTTGATCCTGCAATCATTGCTGCCGACGCTACAACGAAAGTGACGAAAGAAGGCACAATGAAAGTGGTTAATCTTTGTTTGGGTGAGATAGCTCATTTGACTACAGAGACGATTGAACCAATGGATAAGACAGTGATGGGTGTAGCCGATCCGACTTCACCACACAAGTATATCGCTACTTGGCATAAGGGTTCGAGAACAGCCGCAGGCGTAAAGGGCATCGGTTATACCAATGGAGACCCTACTACGTCTTTGGATGTGACTTATGAAAATGCGGACACATACTATTTAAAGTTGGTTGACTTAGACTTCCCTGATGCTGATGGTTCAGGCTGTTACAAGTGGGACAGCATCAAGGTGGTAGCCAACCCAGCGCCAACGGAGAAGT
>JAKSLA010000117.1 GCA_024401455.1 Paludibacteraceae bacterium
TTTCTTCAGGCTTGGAATCAACTTCCAAACGCAGTTTGGCTGCTGCTTCGTCTACCAAATCAATGGCTTTGTCCGGAAGAAATCGGTCCGTTATGTAGCGGGAAGATAGTGTGACGGCTGCTATGAGTGCATCATCTTTGATACGAACTTTGTGGTGTGTCTCGTAGCGTTCTTTCAATCCGCGCAATATAGATATGGTTGCGGCTTCATCGGGCTCGTCCACCATTACTTTTTGGAATCGACGTTCCAATGCTTTGTCGGTCTCAAAATACTTTTGATATTCATCCAATGTAGTTGCACCTATGGCACGTAGTTCGCCACGGGCTAAAGCCGGTTTCAGTATGTTGGCTGCATCCATGGCGCCACTGCTTTTGCCTGCTCCTACCAGAGTGTGAATCTCATCAATGAATAGAATGATTTCACCTGCTGCTTGTACTACTTCATTGATGACGCCTTTCAGTCGTTCTTCAAATTCTCCTTGGTACTTGGCACCCGCAATCAAGGCACCCATATCTAACGAATAGATACGTTTGTGTTTCAGATTTTCAGGAACATCACCTCTCACGATACGATGAGCCAATCCTTCTGCAATGGCTGTTTTACCGGTACCGGGTTCACCTATTAGTATTGGGTTGTTTTTGGTCCGACGACTCAATATCTGGAGTACGCGACGAATCTCGTCATCGCGCCCTATTACAGGATCCAGTTTCCCCTGTTCTGCTCGCTCACACAAATTGATGGCGAACTTCTGTAAGTTTTCAATAGAGTTGTTCATAGTTGTATGTTTATTTTTGGTTCATATTCTTTTTTGGGGGCGTTTACGTCTTCGTTTACGCTTTGCCCTCTTTGGGATTTACGCATTCGTTCACGCCTTTGTTTGTTTTCATGTTTTCGCTCTTTCTTATTCAAACTCTATGCCATAATAATATTTACTGACAAAATGGCAGAATATTCCTGTGACGTCATATGAATAGTGTTGCAATCAACTACGTAGCATATACGTAGGATATACGTAAGATATACGTAGGATAACCGAGATCTTGTGGAATGTATGTCATGTCGAATTTCCGATGAAAACGTCCCGACAATTTACTTGATTTGTTGTGTATAGATAAAAAAAAGCAGCCTTTGAGTAGGCTGCTTTTCTATGCTTCAAATAAATGGATTATTCCTCTTCTACTTTTTTGTAGTCGTTTAGAATTGACATGATGCTTTTATCTACACTCGACTTGATGACAACAGCTTGTACGTCAACCATATCATCCTCTTCTTTGTAAACTAAAACACGATTCCAACTTCCGATAACATCCTTGTCGTCCTCATCAATAATGGTGTAGGTTTTGCAGGTTTGTCCGCTGATGGTCTTAGTGCCTTGAGTCATTTTGTAGCCGGATGAATACTTGTCAAGATGGTCTCCAAACTCATATGCAGCTTCCATTACTACATAACCAGCTAATATTGCAGGGTAATTGTAACCATCCAAATCGTTCTCCTCGTATGTTTTAGAAACAGGATCTAAGGTGTATAATTTGTTACCATTGAAAATTTGAATTTCTCCGTCTTTTGTGGTCTGATGGTATTGAATTTTACCATTTTCTTCAAATTGAATGGTGGTTCCATCTTCATATACAATGGTTCCTTTTGCGATAGTAAATAACTTTCCATCGAGAATTTCTTCCTCTTCTTCAGCTATTTTCTCGACGGAGTTGATTAATCCACGAAGTCCGCAACTGGACAACACCATAGTCATAGCAATACTTGCTACTAAAATAAGATTTTTTGTTTTCATGTTACTTTTTTGATTAATTTACCCCGCAAAGGTACAATATTTCCTCGATATACACAAATGTTTTGCAATTATTTTTTGTTTTTATCGTGAAACTGTGTAAATTTCTTCTTTTGCAATCGGTTTACTTGGCAACCACTATGTAGTAATTCTTTTTCCCTTTTTGGAAGAGAATATACTTGTCATTTAGCAAAACGGACGTTGTGATTGGCGTTTGAGCGTCAGTTAATTTCTCTTTGTTCATGGAGAATCCATTTGCCAAAATCATTTTTCTTGCTTCTCCCTTACTTGGGAAAATTTGAGTTTTTTCTGCCAATAGGTCAAGAGGTTGAATACCTGCTGCCAATTCATCACGACTGATTTCAAAGGTTTCTACTCCTTCAAATACTTGTAGAAACGTTTCTTCATCTAGTTGACGAAGTGCATCGGCAGTAGCGTTGCCAAATAGGATGTTGCTTGCTTCTACTGCGGCGTTATAGTCTGCTTCGGAGTGAACCATGCAAGTTACTTCTTTAGCCAAACGTTTTTGTAGAATACGCAGGTGTGGTGCTTCTTCATGCTCCGCAATAAGACCATCTATCTCTTCTTTGGTCAGGGAGGTGAAAATCTTGATGTAGCGTTTGGCGTCTTCATCACCTACATTCATCCAGAATTGATAAAATTTGTAAGGAGATGTATAGCGCTTGCTCAACCAAATGTTTCCACTTTCAGTCTTTCCAAATTTACCGCCATCGGCTTTTGTAATCAAAGGGCAGGTTAGAGCATATGCTTCACCGCCACCCATCTTCTTGATTAGTTCTGTTCCTGTGGTGATGTTGCCCCATTGATCACTACCACCCATCTGCAACTTGCAGTTCTTGTTTTTGTTTAGATATACATAGTCATATCCCTGTAGCAGTTGATAGGTAAATTCCGTGAATGACATTCCACAGTTAAATTCTCCGTTGAAACGCTTCTTGACAGAGTCTTTTGCCATCATGTAATTGACGGTAATTAATTTGCCAATATTACGGGCAAAATCCAGGAACGTGTAGTCCTTCATCCAGTCGTAGTTGTTGACCAATTCAGCTGCATTCTCTTC
>JAKSLA010000118.1 GCA_024401455.1 Paludibacteraceae bacterium
GGAAGCCATCGATGACGAACTAAGCACGATTTTGCCAATTCTACAATAAATGCCGCCAAAGCTTTTTCCCCACGGGAAGCGAAAAAATCGCTTCCCGCTTTTGTTTTTTCAAAAATGTGGGTACATTTGCAAAAAATAGATTGAATATGGCAAAGAAAAAAACATCATTTATTGGTGAAGAGGGCCCAAGACCAGACTTGTTCGGACAGAAACATTCTAGTCGCGATTACAGTGATCCTGATTGTTGGGGAAAGAATCAGTTTAACAGTTCTTTTCCGGCTTCTTTAGTTGCTTATATGTCATCAAAAGGAGTAAATCCTGTATATCTTAGAGTGAATAGTAGCAACGTAGTAGAACATACCTACATTACACCTAAAGATGTTTTTGGCATAGATCCGTTGTCAGATGAAGCTTATTATAATTACGAAGCAGGTTATTTCCCGTTTGAGAAATATTATTCTGGCAAAAGGGAACATGTTGATTTGGTCATGGGTAATGCTCGTACATCAGAACTATATCGTGGACTTGAAGTGAAACTCACAGCTTTGCCAGATAATACGACAAAAATGCTGAATGAGGATAAGACGAGTTGTGAGATAGTCATGAGACCACCGACCATCTGCTTTCTTGCATGCAGCATCTGCCAGCACTATGAAGGAGAAGCGGGCAAGGAAAAACTGAGACGCCTGTTGTCTGGTGTCCCGCAAGTACGCCATTGGGAGGAACCCGGGGAAGTCGCTGCCGTTTATCAGCAAATAGAAGATGCCGTACTTCGAGTATCCAAAGACATGGTTGACAAACAAACACCATTAATCATTCAGCCTGTCTGGAAAACATTGGGAAATAAGATGATATTGGCAGACGATTGTCTTGATGTGTTCGTTTGGTCCAATCTGGCCGTTATTCAGATGTGTAAGAACACGGAACAAATCAGCTTGACCAAAATCAACAGATTTCAACGTGCCATCATTTGGATTTATTTAATGCTGTTTGATTACCTTGCTTACGACAAATTCAACTACATTACCATAGTAAAAGACCATTCATACGGGAATGCTAATGACAAGGCCTTCTCTATGCCTGGCACTAAGACGTACCCATTCCTTCATTGTAACGAACTTACTCATCCGAGAATTTCCAAGTTTGAGATAAAGAAGATTATACTTGGTGACGGTCAGAAGTATTTACGGCCAGAGCGACGTTTTGATAAAGAAAACATTGGTGATTTTATATTAGAAGCCGTATGAGTTTATGAATAAGGATTTTGACAATTTACTCCCTTTTCTGTCGTACAATAACAGAGAGCTGGCGATTCTCATTGGTTTGTTTTTGTCTCGCTTCAATCAAGACGCTCTGGACGCATTTGATTTTTCGGGTTATCATCAGGCATACAATATTCTCGGCTATGCACTCAACGTTAGACCGAAATCTATTAACAATTATAGAGACGAATTCGATCCTTATTATCCAAATGGCAGGAAAGGATGGAGCAGGGATATGAGTGCTCATAGTAAAATCGTTTTCGATTTGGCAAAAGACCTAACCTTTGAACAATTCGTTTTCATCATTAAGGCTCGTTTGTCACATACAGAAATTGATTGGGCTGATATTAAGCAACCGTCTCGCCATTATGGTGATTCAAAGGAATTCTCAGCAGAAAGACTCATCACAGGTAAGGCTGCAGAGGAATATTTTGTTCAGAAATGTCCTACGATAGAATTGTTCAATGGGTTCCATATTACGAATACTACTGATTTGGGATGTGGATTTGATTTTAAGTTGTCCAAAGGTATGGAACGCTATTATGTGGAAGTTAAAGGAATGAATACAAGAACTGGCAACATTCTTATGACAGAAAAAGAGCATCGCGTAGCAGAAGAACTTACGGATAGGTATTGCTTGTTTGTGGTTAGGGATTTTCGGCAAACACCATTCCATGATTATTACTTTGATCCGTTGCATTCCGATAGGTTGTTGTTCGAAAAGCACGAGCGACAAGTTGTCCAAACAACATTCACTGGTAAATTATTAACTCCTTGAGCGCAGCATGATACGAAAGGAAGGCCAACCGGACAATGACCCCAACGACCTTCGTTTGGTGTTTGAGATTGAATACCTTGGCGAACTGTTCAAAGAGTACAAACCCGTAATACTTGACATCTGGCATACATTCAAGGACACTACAATGAAGGATATTGTCAGCACGAAATAATGAAACCCGATTCAACCAATACCGAGCTCCCCGTTGCCCACGAACTGGGTGAGCGCATGGAGTTCGTGCTGTGCAATGGTGCAGCCTTTCATGGTTACCATACGTATGAACGTATCACGTTCATGCCTGGTTTCATTTGCGCTACCGTCAGGGAGGTGGACGATCCCACCGAGGAGTACGATACATTAGAAGACGTGCCTCAAAGCGTTTGGGATGCCATGGACTATATACCTCAGTTCTACTCCATTAGGATAGGAACAACGCCCGCTGTTGTGGATTATAACGGCACTATTCTAATACCTGAAATCTATTCAAAACAATTGAACCATCTACATGATGAGTATAGGGTCAGACGCGCCCATGCGTATTGAAATTGACCTTACTTGACAAGAGTGCATTTGGGCCGGATACCGTTTTTTTTCGTCTTTTGTTTGCTGTTATCCGTATTTGCCCTATCTTTGCAGCGAAACATCAAGAGCAGTCGCCTTCGGGTGGACT
>JAKSLA010000119.1 GCA_024401455.1 Paludibacteraceae bacterium
GGCGTCACACGTAAGTCTGCCTCTATGTTGTAATCTCTGAAAAGACTAACTTGTTTAGGAAAAACCGCATCCTTGGGTTTAATTCCCCAAATCCAAGCCTTTGAAGCCAAGTCTTGTGCATCCTTGGAAAGACGCTCAAAATCTAATAAGCGTGGATTACGGCGTACTCTACCCATTACCTGTTCGTCCAACTGTTTGCTTTGTGTATCGCGGACTTGATATAACATACAGGCTCTAGGAATGTCCCATCCTTCTGAAATTACCATTTTGAAGATGATAACCGAAATGCTCGATTCTTTCCCCTTCATGTATTCTTTCCACTTTGAAACAGGAAGTTTGTTCAATCCTGAGTCATTAGTTTTACATCCCTTTCCTGATTTGTCACCCGTTATATATACCCACTTCAGATCCTGATGTTTGGTATTGGCTAATGTGGGGAAGATATTGTTGTCCAACTCCGCCTCGGCCTTATCCTTGTTGGAGATTTGGATGATAAAGCAAGGATTCACCTCCAGTTTGTTGGTGTAATCAGCCTTTATCTCCTCGAATTTATCTAACGCGTCATCTAAAGAATCGCTCTCAGACTGAAACTCCACTTGCTTAATCAGTTTCACTTCTTCTGCTGCGGAATTGGATATTTCCACGTCTGGCAACTGCTTGCGTGATAGTTTAGGTGTTGCGGAATAATTAATGACAATGGAGAAAAAACTATTTAACTCGTCAAGATTCGATGTGGCGATGTGGCACTCGTCTTTGATTACAATGATTGATTTACCCGCACCTCCTCCGTTCATCAAATCTCCAGTTGTGGTTTGTAAAAAGTTCAGGAATGTTCCCTCCTCTTTCAACTTGCTTTTCTCCTTGTATAAATCACGTGGCAAGACATACACATTATGATCCAGAGGAATATGCAAAGAACCCTCTCCGCTTGATTCAGAGTTAATCAAATATGGATTAAGGTTCGGAAATGTCCCATTTTGAACCAATGAGCAAAACGAATGGTAATTCTGTTCCGCCAATTCACTTTTTGACAAGGAAGATACGATGAATACAATGTTTTTATGGGTGGATAGCATACGATTCATGAAATCAGCCATCATGTAGGTCTTGCCACTGCCAGTTGGTGCTTTGAACGTGTATTCCTTTTTGTTTAGCGACAGTGCGGCCACCATTTGAGTTACCGCACGATTCTGCAGATCTTTTGCCTCTTGCAACATACCTATGCCTCCTCTATTCTTTTCAACCACTCTTCGTCATTCTCAACAGCCGATTGTGTTTTGCCGAAATTGCCGCAAACCCAATCGATCTTCTCTTTTATGGTTTTGAATTTTTCTTTTCCATAAAGAGTTTCATCGATCACATCAAAAGGTGTCTTACCCTCTGCCCATTCAAAATTGGAAACGCGGCCAATCTCGTAAACATCAAGATTTCCTCCGTAGGCTTCGTTCTTTTTGATCCATTCAAAATCTTTGGTGCTATCGTAGCATTCACCAGTCATAATGCGTTTCAGACGTTTGCTGGTTACGTCGTAAGCAATGCCGTTAGGCGTTGTGTCGGTCTTTTCATTTAATTGGCAAAGAATGAATGTGCGGTTGCCACCGTCCTGCTTGTTTAAGTCGAGAACAGCGTGTCCTGTGGTGCCTGAACCGCCAAAGAAGTCAAGGATTAATAAATCATTTTTGGTCGGCACAAGATTTGTGCACCACTGAGGTAGCGCAATAGGCTTAGGATTTTTAAAAACATTCTTGATTAATATTTCGTTTAATTCAGTAGTTCCTTTAGCATTCCTAAATTCTCCACCGTCAATCCATGCTTTTTCTACTTGATATACATTTTGATCTTGTTCTTCGTCAAAATATGTCTTTCGGCAAATACATTTCCCATCATAATGTAAGAAACGATTTTTATCCTTTTCAAATTTCTCAGGTTTCCACATCCATCGTCCATCTTCTCCATTCACTGGTGAAGGAAGAATTGTTTCTACGCAATCATCTGATTCAACTAGTACCAATCTGTTGTCTTTCGTGAGATAAATAGGATAATACAAGTTTGGTCTTGCCTTTCTTGTTGCATCCGAACCACTCGCTTGAAATTTGTCTAATTTATAGTCGCCATACTCATCGTGATATTTGTATTCTTTTTCTCCGACGATTTTCTTTTGCAGCTCAGTATCTGTGCCTCTTTTATAAATCAATAAATAATCAAAAGGCTTTCTTAGTTCGGAAGAAGATCTCGTTGCGGCATCTCCTGCGCCAGTCTTTCGTGGTGCTGTGGCAATAAAATTTTGCTCTCCCATTACCTCGTCAAACAAACACTTCACATACGCCTGGTTCTTGTCGTCGATGCTGCAGAAAATCACGCCATTTTCCGATAGCAATTGTTTAGCTAACACCAAACGTGGGTAAAGCATTGAGAGCAAATTGTCTCGCGTAATGGCATTGTTGTAGTTGGTTTGGGCAAATTCACCCATAGAATCCTTGCCGTATGGTGGGTCAATGTAGATAACATCTACTTTGCCACGATATTGAATCAGAAGATTTTGTAGCGCCTCGTAGTTGTCTCCAATGATGAGTTTATGGGTAGGCTTGTTATCATCGGTGTGAAAAGAGAGTGCTTCGTTCTTTT
>JAKSLA010000012.1 GCA_024401455.1 Paludibacteraceae bacterium
GTGCATTATCGGATATCCTCCAAACGTTTTTCGATGTTTTTTCGGAATATTTTTCGTTATGGCTGTTTTTCAGGCAGGTAGAGACATCCACATGGGGCGTCTCTACGGAGGGGTTTAATCACCTCTCACCTCTTCTTTCCAGTCAATTAATCGAACATCATTCAACAACACCTTCCCCGCTATCTCATATGCATCTATTTCCGTAGTTGCCTCATGGCCACGATCAAAATATTTTACCCTGTAGGTGTTTCCGTACATATGTTCTACACTCTCCAAAACGTTGATGCTATTGCCATCCAAGGCGGGTGTACGGAATTGACGCACTGGCGACAAATCATTCCCTGCATAACCCTCCTCTTCACCAAAATCTCCTTGAAGTTTTTGAAGTAGCCTTTCCGTACAATGCGGCAATAGGAACTCCAAATCAGAGAACATGAATCCTTGGTATTCATTAAGAGCATACAGTTCTGATAAAAATTGAATCACGATCTTCTGCTCCTTCTCAGAAACCACAATCGGCTTTTCTTGCACTACCACAGAATCTGAATCATTTGAGTAAGAAACAAACCCCATCGTGATCGGTTCAGGAAATTCTGGAGGGGCAGGAGGTTCGGGCATAGGGATTTCTTCTACCAACTCATCAGCCTTTAGCCCCTCGTCTATTCTATCTTCACATTGTACCAACTTTTGAGGCGCTTCCGAACCAGAAGATTGACAGGCCGACAGAGCCAAAAATGAAGTTGCTACGCCAGCAATCTTAATCACCTTCCCTGCTTTTTGACGCAAACTCAACTGAGTCTCAATATAACGCACTTCTGCCTCACACTTAGGACACGTTCCTTTACAATCTCCCTGAAATGGGCAATCCTCCATCTCATACTCAATATGATTGACTTGGGCTATCTCTTTCCTAATAGACTTCAATAAGTTGCAAATCTTCTTTCCGTTGCTCATCATAAGATACAGATTTTTCACAAAGATATAAAAAAACGATTTGAGTTCTTTTCCAACCTTAAGAAAAGAAGAAATAAAACAAAGCTCCTATTATGGATAGAACTATTAACGGTATAGTAATAAAATAATTGACTACCCCATTGGCATCGTTCAGCACCCAACCAAAAACAACCTTGAAAAAGCCGCCTGCAATTCTTATGAGTGAGCCTACCACTATCAAAATGTATTTAAGAAAGCACTCGAAAACGACATCTACAATAATAAATCTTACCCCCTTATACAATGGACGCACCACAGGGATGACCACCTTTCGAAAGAATGGCTCTATTATGTGGGTAATCAACCAGCACAATACGGCATTTATGAAGTCTTTAATGGCAATCATTACAAACTTGATGAAGTGCCAAATAGGAGTGAATAATTGTTTAAGAAATTTGTTGAGGGGCTTTAAAACGTGCTTGTATAACCATACCACTCCGTCGAACAATTTTTCAAGACACCTTTCCAGAAAACGGGAAATAGGGTCTAAAACATATTTCCAAATCGGCTTGAATAGATAGTTTTTAACTGGATTCCAGACATAATCGTGAAGGAACTCATAGATGCCTTCATAAAGGTCTTGGAAGAACAATACAAATTGCTCCTTGTACACGTTCAAGCAGGTGTCCACAACAAAGACTATCAGCATAATAGTTGCTGTAGCTATTAGAAAGCAAAACGGAACGGCAAGGTGCAAGAAGTGGAAAAGTGGATAGCCAATTATGGCCAAAGGCACCAACAATGCTGGAGCATAGAGCAATTTGCCAAGTTTGGATGGCTTTTTTATACTTACATTTTCCCATAAGCCCAAGATTGAACAACATTTGTCAACCAAGAAGCCCCCAGGCAAGAGCGAAAGACACGTGACCACCATGGCGTTTAGCAAGTCGGGCGCATCACTGAAATGAGCCCATATTCCAATGCCGGCAGCCACCAAGTACAGGAACGAAAAGAGATGCCAAAAGATTGGCGGTGCCACATTAGCAGTTGCGTTTTCCTCCGGGCCAGAAGTAGGGTCCGAACTCCATCGGTCGTAGAATCCAGATTCGACGCACTCTCTTCCACATCGGATGTCCACAAGCAACAAGTCTGAACAATAGTCGAATGCCCATTCAACTTTTTTTAGACTTGCAGGCAAAACAACCCGTTTCAAGGCCGTACTCTCGAAGGCACTCCTTTCGATATATTCAATACCTTCTGGGAACTCTATTGTTTCCAGTTTCGTGCAATCTTCAAATGCGCTATATTCTATCTTTCTCAATGTCTGAGGGAGGATAACCTTCCTCAAATTCCTGCAGTTAAAGAATGCGTAACGTTCTATAACAGTCACACCCTCAGGGATGATCGCGACACATAAGTCGGATCGGTCTTTATACGAATTTTCTTTTACACACTTCTTAACAGCGCGCACTTCGACCACCTTGCCAATCTTGTTGTCAGAAGTGGAAGAAAAAGCTTTGGGATCAACATTGGTTCCTACTGGTATGGAATAGTCTTTTAGGTCTTTACAATTGTAGAATGCCCAATTTTGTATTTTTTTTAACGAGTGAGGGAAACGAACACTCTTTAGCGATAAGCAACAATTAAACGCATTGTAGGGGATGGTTTCCAGACCAGACGGAATAGAGACTTCTTCCAAATGGTCGCATCCACAGAATGCCGAATTCCCCAATACCTTCAATCCTGCCGGCAATTTTACCGTTTTCAAGAAGTTGCAATCGTAAAACGCCGTATAGCCGATTAATTCACACTCGTCGCTAATAACCACTCCTGTCAGATCAAGGTTGTCGCGGAATGCTCCTCCGGCAATTTTCCTCACACCCGTTATGGCAACTTCGCCTTTACAACTTCTACCGTCAACCAGAATACCATTCAAAACCAAAGGCTTATGATCCTTATGCCTTTCTGCCAGCCATAAGGTATTCGTGAACGCGTTAGCAAAAACCTCTTCTATGTTGCTTTCCGGGAAACGGATTGTTTTCAGTTTGAAACAGTCGAGGAAGAGATTTTCGCCAATAATACTCATATCGGCAGGCATCGTGGCTTCCTCAAGGTTTATACACCCCCGAAATGCCGAATGGGACACCTGAACTCCATCGGGAACAATTATGCTATGCAAGTGGGTGTTGTTGCGGAACGCACCTGCAACTATCTCGCGCACCCCATTAGGTACAACCACATCGCCATAACATTGTGAGCCGTCAAGTACGAGACCGTCATAAATTATCAGGTCGTTTTTCTGTAATCTACTGGCAAATTTGGTATCACGGAAAACATTGATATGCAGCATGTTGAACAAATCGCCATTAACTGTTCTTAGATTGCTGCATTGGGCAAATGCTTCGTCATAAATGTCTTTTACATTTTTAGGTATGGTAATCTCCTTTAAAGAGACACATCCGCAAAAGGCTTTTGGACCAATAGATTCCAGACTTTCAGGAAATTCTATCGTTTTCAAACACTTGCAATAGGAGAAGGTGGCGTCAACGTGCGTTATTCCTTCACAGAATACAACCTTCTTAACACGCGCAGTTATTTCGTCTGGCAGTTCAGAGATGGTGGTCATGTCAACGGTTCCCGCCACAACCACCGTGTCTATCTTACCATCACAAGATTTAAAATCAGCGTCGTTTTTTTCTATTGTAAGGGTTTTGCCTTTTACTGTAAAATCCTGACTCATTATTGACTCTTTTATAGAAGTGCATTCCCCTTCCTCACCAAAGGGAAGAAGCCTTTTTATCCTCTGTTGTCCAATCTTCCGAATACACTTTGTAGGACATCCGAGACACGAGCACTTGCATTGTGACGAATATCATACTCCTTTTCAGAAACTTTAGAGAAGAGACCTGTCAAGGCTTCGCCGGTGATATAACCCGACAGATTAGGGTTAACACAATCAATAGTCCTGATGCGTTCGAACTGGTCGTCAGAAAGGACACCCAACTTGCGTGCCATTTCAAGCCCCATCTTCGCAGCCGAACTATCCAGTATATCGACCAATTTATTATTGTAAGTAGCATAAGTGTTCCATGCGTCCGTAGGCGTTAGATTTGCCACCTTGATTGTGTTCAACGAGTCGGTTATGGAAGGGACGAAAGCATCCTGCAATTGAGTAAACGTATTATTGTGCAGATAAGTCGTAGCTGCATTATCCTCGCCAAACAAAAGTTTTTCAGCGTCGGCAAAAGAGATGTTGGTGATAGCGTTTACAAAAATATCGATTGACTTCGGCGCCGCATTTTCAGCCGCACGGTTGAACAACTTAATGATCGTATCAGAGTCGGGAATGGAGAATCCTGTAGCATTCAACATAGAATTGAAAGTCGGATTACTGGACAATGACTGAACTGCCCCAAAGGTAGTGACCGCCTCCTTAGGCAACCCGATACGAACCGCAGCGTCAGCCAAATAACCATCCTCCGCACCCAGATTCTTTGCGGCAGTCTCAATGCCGACTTTCAGTGCAGCCTTCAAACCTGAACCGATATCAAATCCGCCTCCATTAGGATTTCCTCCCGCTATCGAATTAATCAGTTCTTGTGCAGAACCATTTTTCACTGCCTCGGCCGCCACATTTGACAACGTCGATACTATATTACCCAATAATCCCATATTCAATCAAATTTTATGTTAATAAAAGAGTGAATAACACAGGGCCATCCTACGGCGTTTCACACAATGCAAATACCCATAGCCCCTTTCTTTTCAATCCAAAATCAAATATACTATTTTTCAATGAAAAACAGAAGGGAAAGCGGTTGCATTTATAAGACTGCTAAATTTCGGTGATAAAATTTGACTATTTTTGCATTCATAAATACGACATACAATATGAGAAAGATGATATACGCGCTGATGGCGTTGGTGATGATGGTTGGCGGAATGGAATGTTCCGCACAGACTGTTAGTGGAAAAGTGGCAGGTCACGACTATGTAGACCTTGGCTTGCCAAGCGGCACGAAGTGGGCCACCTACAACGTGGGTGCCACCAAGCCGACCGAGTATGGCGACTACTTCGCCTGGAGCGAGACCAAGCCGAAGGCGGAGTACAGTTGGGACACCTACAAGTGGCTTTTGGATGGTAGCTTATATACCAAATACCGTACAGACAGAAAAAAGAGAAAAGTTGACAACAAGACGGTGCTGGATGCGGAGGACGACGCAGCGACTGCCAACTGGGGCAAAGAATGGCGCATGCCGACAGCGAGAGAGATTTATGAATTGATAGATGCATGTAAATGGAAGTGGGTCGAGGACTTCATGGGCAGTGGCGTGAACGGCCGCTTGGGCACCTCTAAGAAGAACGGTGCCACTATCTTCCTGCCCGCCGCCGGCTACCGTGGCGGTACGGACCTCAACGACGCTGGCTACTACGGTTACTATTGGTCGTCTTCGCTCAACGAGGACTACTCGTACTTCGCGAACAACCTCGACTTCGACGGCGACTACTTCTACCGCGGCATCAGCTACCGCAGCAACGGACAAAGCGTCCGTGCGGTTTTGAGATAGCACCACTCACATCCTGGTATAAAGTCTTTAAATGTATTCCCTTCTCTTACTTGACCACAATCTTTTCTGAAAAACCTCCTTCGCCCAGGACATTTACCATATAGACCCCTTGAGAAAGGTGAATAGGGACTACTGCCTCACTGGATAAAAGAGAAAAATGATAAAGCAGATGACCCGAAGCGTTATAAATGCAAACCTCCTTGTTTGGCTGATTGTTAGGGTACAAGAGAGACAGAGCCCCATCAGAATAAGAGACCGAACGGTAACCCATAGCATGTTGATCATCTAAACCGGTTGGCATTTCATCACCTTGCAAAATCATCCAATAAGGAGAGTCACCAGAGGCAGGGAAACGATCTTGAATCACCGCTCCATCGCGCGTCTGCACATAATGTCCGCTATGAGCGAACTGCATAGTAACCACCAACGAGGAAAAATCCTTCTGTCGAGAAAGATTGAGTTGCTGATGCGCCTTCCCGTTCCACCCCCACAAGCCGACAGGGTCGCCTGCTGCCGTTGATTCATTGGGGATCTCAAAAACCTGGTCGCCAAAATTGATGCGACAACTGCCACCCAAATCAACAACAGAAGCCACAGCCGAAGGATCTGAGCAATCGCCTAACCTTATTGAGTGACCATCCGCCTGCAAACATTGTTTTGTATCTATAGAATAAAAACGAACGGTTGGCGAAGTAATGAGAGGCGTCTCATTCTTTTTCCAGACACGCACCCAATCACACTCCAAGTAAGCCGGATTGCTGGTTGTCACATCAATAGAACGGCCTCCGCTCTCTGCCCAACCTCCTATAGCAAGATTGATGATGATATAATTTCCCTTGAGTTGGCTGATCTCTGAAGGCCTATTGTAGGAGGCTACCAACTGATCATCAAAATAGAATTTCAAGTAATTATCATTCCATTCCAACCCATAGGTATGGAAATCGGCCGACTTATCAGGTCCCTTATGGACGCCACCGAAGGAGGCTTCGTGATCCCACGCCGAACCATGTGAGGCATACCAATCCGTTTTCGTATAGTGAAGATAATAGTGGTGATCCGTACGAGCATGCGGCACCTCGAAGATATCAATTTCCGGTGGCCATCCATCCTGCAAAGTCCAGAAGGCAGGCCAAGTGCCTGAATGAGGAGGCATTTTAAAACGGCCCTCTATATAACCGCCTTTCACTTCAAACTTTCCACGCGTGTCGATAGCCCCTGACGTATAATCGAGCGAATAGACATCGCTACCGTTCTTACAAGTGGCCGGTGCCTCGGGGTGACGACGAGCCTCCCCTTTGATTCGAAGCAAGCCATTGGAAACAGAGACGTTCTCCTCTACGCAGTAAGCCCTATGATTATGGGTATGTCCCCAATTGTAGGTCGGATTCCATTTAGACTTATCCAATGAAGAGCCATCAAACTCATCATCGAAAACGAGGTCCCAGCCATTAAGCGAAGCGGGAGGAGTTGCCGTTGCCGCCAACGACAAGCACGAAAAGGCGAGTGGCAAAAAATGTTTACGAAACATTGTGTTTTTCATTTATGGAGATTCAAAATCTCAGATTACAAATTAATAAGAGGAGTTCAATAAAATCCCCCGATTTTCTAATTCCACATTGGGGGATTCCTTAAAATTTTATGCAAGCCATTTTAAAAGTCCCCTAAGATGCAAGGTTTGTCCTTCGAAAAGGAAACGACAGCAAAGTAACAACTATTTAGCGGACAAAACAATAGATTGGGCGGACGGATAGATCTAAAAAACCAATGATTTTAAAATTTAACATTTAGGCATCTGTCAAAATTTGTTGCAGTCTATATACAAAAAGAGCCCGACCGAAGTCGAGCTCTTCTTTATGAAGCGAACTAATGATTAGTCTGCCAACTTAGCACAAAGGAACTCACGGTTCAAACGAGCGATATTGCTGATTGAAACGCTCTTTGGACACTCAGCCTCACAAGCACCTGTGTTAGTACAGTTACCGAAACCAAGCTCATCCATCTTAGCAACCATTGCCTTAGCACGGCGAGCAGCCTCTACTCTACCTTGTGGCAACAATGCCAATTGAGAAACCTTAGCAGAAACGAACAACATAGCTGAACCGTTCTTACAAGCAGCAACACAAGCACCACAACCGATGCAAGAAGCAGCATCCATAGCCTCGTCAGCGTCCTTCTTAGCGATAGGCGTTGAGTTAGCATCTGGAACACCACCTGTATTTACAGAAACGTAACCACCAGCTTGCATGATCTTATCGAATGCGCTACGGTCAACCATCAAGTCGCGAATTACAGGGAAACCTGCAGAACGCCATGGCTCGATTGTGATAGTCTCGCCATCCTTGAATTTACGCATGTGCAATTGGCAAGTTGTCACATCTTCGTCTGGTCCATGAGGGTGACCATTTACGAACAAAGAACACATACCGCAGATACCCTCACGACAATCGTGATCGAATACTACAGGCTCCTTGCGCTCGTTAACCAATTTCTCGTTCAACACATCCAACATCTCCAAGAATGAGCTGTCTGTAGAAATATTGTTCAATTCGTGCGTTTCAAAGTAACCCTTCTCTTGAGGACCTCTTTGACGCCATACCTTTACTATTATATTAATTGATTTTTCCTTTTCCATAATCTATTACTCCTTATAGTTACGAGTTTTACGTTCTGTGAATTCATAATCCAAAGCCTCTTTCAAGCACTCAGGATCCTTATCCTCGCCTTGATATTGCCAACAAGCAACATATGAGAACTTGTCATCGTGACGCAATGCCTCACCCTCCTCAGTTTGGTGCTCTGAACGGAAGTGACCACCGCAAGACTCCTCACGGTTGTAAGCATCGATAGCCATCAAATAACCGATTTCAAGGAAGTCGGCCAAACGAAGAGCCTTCTCCAACTCAGTGTTCAAAGTGTTAGCATCACCAGGGATGAACAAATTCTTCCAGAACTCTGCCTTCAACTCCTTGATTGCCTTCATGGCCTTTTCCAAAGATTCCTTTGTACGAGCCATACCAACATTCTCCCACATGATGTGACCCAACTTCTTGTGGAAAAAGTCAACAGAATGGTTACCCTTAATGCTCATCAACTTCTTGATCTTGTCATTAACAGCCTTCTCTGCCTCAGCAAACTCAGGAGCATCAGTTGAGATACGAGCAACCTGGATTTGGTCAGCCAAGTAATTTTGAATAGTATAAGGAAGAACGAAATAACCATCAGCAAGACCTTGCATCAAAGCAGATGCACCCAAACGGTTAGCACCGTGATCTGAGAAGTTAGCCTCACCAATTGCGAACAATCCCTTGATAGAAGTTTGCAACTCGTAGTCAACCCAGATACCACCCATTGTGTAGTGGATAGCAGGGAATATCTTCATTGGAACCTCGTATGGATTCTCATCAGTAATCTTCTCATACATTTGGAACAAGTTACCGTAACGAGCAGCAACCACGTCCTTACCCAAACGTTGGATAGCATATTTGAAATCCAAGAATACAGCCAAACCTGTGTTGTTTACACCGAAACCTTCGTCGCAACGCTCCTTAGCTGCACGAGATGCAACGTCACGAGGAACCAAGTTACCGAACGCAGGGTAACGACGCTCCAAGTAGAAGTCGCGATCTTCATCAGGAATATCATTAGCAGTCTTAGTACCCTTTTGCAAAGCCTCTGCGTCCTCTTTCTTCTTAGGAACCCAGATACGACCATCATTACGAAGAGACTCAGACATCAAAGTCAACTTAGATTGGATATCTCCGTGAACAGGAATACAAGTTGGGTGGATCTGAGCGTAGCAAGGGTTAGCGAAGTAAGCACCCTTTCTATAGATTTGCATAGCAGCAGAACCGTTAGAACCCATAGCGTTAGTAGAAAGGAAGTATGTATTTCCGTAACCACCAGTAGCGATAACTACGGCGTGACCGAAGAAACGCTCAACCTTACCAGTGACCAAGTTACGAGCGATGATACCGCGAGCACGCTCAACGCCCTTCTCATCCTTGATAAGAACAACATCAAGCATCTCATAACGAGTATAAAGCTTAACAGTACCCTTGTTTACCTGGCGGCTCAATGCAGAGTAAGCGCCGAGCAACAATTGTTGACCAGTTTGACCCTTAGCATAGAATGTACGAGATACCTGAGCACCACCAAATGAACGGTTATCAAGCAAGCCTCCGTAATCACGAGCGAAAGGAACACCTTGAGCAACGCATTGGTCGATAATGCTGTTTGAAACCTCAGCCAAACGATAAACATTAGCCTCACGAGCACGATAGTCACCACCCTTGATTGTATCGTAGAATAGACGATAAACAGAGTCACCATCGTTTTGATAATTCTTAGCTGCGTTGATACCACCTTGTGCTGCGATTGAGTGAGCACGACGTGGAGAATCTTGAATACAGAAGTTCAATACATTGAAACCCATTGCACCCAAGGAAGCCGCTGCAGAAGCACCAGCCAAACCAGTACCAACAACGATAATATCCAACTTACGCTTGTTAGCTGGGTTTACAAGTTTCTGGTGAGCCTTGTAATTAGACCACTTTTCGGCCAACGGGCCCTGTGGAATTTTTGAATCTATAGTTGCCATATTTTTATATCCTTATTATTTTTAATTAATAGATCAAGCTCCAATGAAGCCGAAGCAAGGGCAAATGCTCTTCAAGAAGAAAGCAATAACTACAATTGCGAAACCACCGAAAACAACAGTTGCGAAAATTGTAGAGATACATTTCAAACGGTTCAACCAAACTACGTTGTTCCAACCGATTGTGTGAAGTGCACTCCAGAAGCCGTGGCTCAAGTGGAACCACAATGCAACAAGCCAAATCAAATAGCACACAACGATGATTGGTTGGCTGAAATAGAATTGGATAAAGCCTGCACCGTCAGTAGCAGCAATCTCATTTTCAATACCCGCCAACTCTGCATACATCATGTGATACCAGAATTGAGAGAAGTGCAATAGGAGACCGGCAATCACGATGATTCCCAACCAACCCATCCATTGAGAAGCGAATTCCACTCCCTTTGGAGTCTCTTGACGAGCGTAAGCTTGATTACCACGAGCCTTTTTGTTTTGAAGTGACAACATCAAAGCAAAACCAATGTGCACCAAGAAACCAATAGCCAAAACAGCAGTACCAGCCACAGCATACCAGTGTGAACCTAAGAAACCACATATCATATTGTAGTTCTCCGCTGAAAAAAGAGCCACAATGTTCATCGACATGTGAAAGAGCAAGAAAAGAATAAGGAAGATACCTGATATACTCATTATCAGTTTCCTCCCGATCGAAGAATTAAGTAACCACATAAGTTTTTTAAAATTTTAGTGAATATACAATTTGATATTTTAACAAATTAATGCTATGCAAAAATAGGTTAAAGTCCGATAAAATCAAAGAAAACCAAGGTATAAAAATACACGAATTCGTTTTTTTTCGATGGCGGGCACAAGGCAGGGGCGGTACAAGGCACGGGCGGGCACAAGGCACCGCAAAAAGGGGCGGGCACAAGGCACCGTAAAAGAGGGCGGGCACAAGGCACCGCCCCTACGACATGGGCCCACACACAAAATATCATTCTATTCTACCCATCATCTCCTTTGCATACTCATAGTCCGCATTGGTAAAGGTGTAGGTTACGATATGATTCTGGTCGGACTTATCCTCTACCTCACGATTGCCAAGATCAAATATCTTGAAAACATTATTGTTTCTATTGCCAACCGCAACAAACGTATCAGAAAAAAACTATCTTTAGCGAATCCAAAGTTAAGAAATAAGGCATTGCCCCTGAACATCCAGTTTCATGAAAATCAAAAGAATATATTGAATCCCTTTTTATTGAATAATTGTTTCTTACTTTCTCTTTAATTGTTTATTATAAAACAATGAGCACAAAAAAAGAAAGCCCCGCTTTCACAAGTGGGGACCTCCAATTCCTTTGCCTATGGCATTGTGCAAAGTTTCTATTATCTATTTTTAATGATACGGAAAAGCAAAGCATTTTGTAAAACAAGAGGACGATGATGTGAAAAGAACACGATTCCATCGTAATCACATCGCACCTCTTCCAATACGCGTCCATCGTAGGGATTGAGGATGCGCGCCAAGACATCGCCTGCCCTCACGGCATCGCCTGCCTTACGAACACGGACATAGATGCCCGCATGGTGAGCCGAAATGCTGACAAGCGCCTCCTCGTTTACAATGGTCGATTGGTAGCCTGGCACATCCGGCGCACCTTCGACGGCGCCGACGTTCGACAAGAAACGAATGACCGCATTGACCGCCCCACGCGAATTCTCCACATCTATACTGTCCGTCAAACCCGAATAGACGCTGAAAGCCGAAGTGTTCCAGATCTGCCAATTGTAATTAAGCAGAGCCGTGTCAAACGGCAAGGGATTTCGAACCGTCACATACGGCAAACCAAAAAGTCGCGCCGACTCCACATCTTCATACCCTGTACGAAGCATACGGACGTGGGGAACAAACTCGCCGGGAACATAGAATGAAGCCAATTGAAGACCATATCGAAAGCCCTCAAGTTCCTTAAAGATTGCCGCAGCGATGCGTTGGGTCGTCTCGCCTTGATCATAGCCCGGGAACATACGGTTGATATCCGTACCGTCCATCGCCCAAAAGCGGCGCCCTACATTCATAGAGAAGGGGTTGCACGAAGGGATGACGAGAATGCTCTTGCCGTCGCAAATGCCGCCAGCCGACTCAATGTTCTGCAACTCCTTCACAATCTGAGAGCAGACATATTGTTGCTGCACCTCATCACCTCGCATAGGTCCAACGATACACACCGTCTTCTCTCCGCTGCCGAAGCGGTAGCCCTCTATCTTGAAGTCGTCCCGATAGGTTGACTTCATCTGGAATAATATCTCTTTTTTCATCTTATTCTTGTTGCTCTGCGGCACTTACCGCCTTGACTATATTCAATTCATCCTCTTGATAGCGAAAGATTCGCGCCATTAGCGACCCCTCATACACAATCGGATAAGCCCTTATCGTAAACAAAAAACCATCAATTGGCGACACTACATCGCTAAGCACTTCGCCCGTCAGCGGATCGACAATCCTACCAACGGATTGCCCTGCTTGGACGATCCTGCCCGTGCGCAAATCGCTAAGGAAGACTCCCGAACGCTCTGCATTCAAGAAGGTGACACAATCTCCTTTGCAAACGATCGGCTCCAACAATTGCCCAGTAGGTATTTCGGTGAGATCAATGTCGCCACTCCACATGCCTTTCTCTTTCAAAAGGTTGAGCAAACCTTTCACAAGGTGGGAGCAAATCTTGCGGTTGATTCTTTGACCCACACCCATTTCCACCACAAGACACGGCGTGCCCGTAGAGTTGAGCGAGTGAGCCAACGTGGCTTCCAGCACCGTGGCTGCATCATGTACCCAAATGAAGTCAACGCCCAAGTGGCGAGCCTCCGGAACAAGCCGTTCCTCGTTCAATACATTGATGCGTACTTGTGGCGACTCACGCAAGTATAGATTAGAGGAGTGGATATCGATCACCATGTCCGCCCCTTTCAAATCTTCGCAGATGCGGAAGGCCGTCTGCTCCGCCATTGTACCATGTTCATTGCCAGGGAAGATTCGATTCATATCCAAATCGAAGTTTGGGATGCCTCGTTGAATCGTATCAATACCCAGCGGATTGAGGGCTGGATAAATCTCCACCGTTCCGTTTAAATTTCCAATATTCGCCTTCAATATGCGAGCCATTTCAAAACAGACCATCTGTCCTTCCAACTCGTCACCGTGCGTACCCGTCACGATGCAGAAGCGTTTTTTCCCTGAACCGTTGGAAATGACATTCTTGCGAACAAGAAGGCGTTCAGAAAGTGGCAATTCCGTATTTACTATTGTCTTTATCATATTCTCTTTACCTTTACTGATATCATTGTGTTTTGTTCGGCTACGCCTGTGTACATTCCCCTACTGACCGGGCAGTCGGAAGCATCGCGTCCATGGGCAAGTTTAATGTAGCCCGTGGCAATGGCCGTATCGTTCGTCGGATCGAACGCATACCAACAATGACCGTCATGCACCTCCACCCATGCGTGTGTCGAACCCTCGCCCGTCATCAGTCCGCAGACATAACGGGCAACGTACCCTTTCGCACGACAGAGTGCAATCATCAGGTGGGCGTAATCTTGGCAGACACCTTGCCGTAGGCGATAGACATCCTCTGCTGTTGTGAGCATATTCGTCACGCCTGGCGTATAGACCACATAAGCACAAACTGCGTGCACAATGTTCATGCAATCTTCCAGGAAATTACCCGACGAAGGGGGCAGTAGCGTCAGCATCACCTTGCTGGGCATCGTCAATTGAGACGGGAGAGTAAACATTGGGTGCGGAGAGGGTTCGGGTATGCAGTAGGTGGAGATTTCCACCTGACCGCAACTAGTATATTCTAACGAGGTATGCCTCTCTTTTGTACCGCCCGATATTATTCGATTGCCCAATCCGTCCACACCCTCCTTGTACCAAAAACCTTCGGAGAGGGAAAAACATTCAGAACGAATCTGTTGAAAATCCTCTTTGGCCGGAAGACATCTCAGCAAGATATTGTGCCGCCCCACACTTGGACGAAACACAACGGATGTACTATATTCGTAGGATAGTCTCACGCACGCACCACACTATTGATACAATTGCAAAGTTTCCAACGGAAATTCTCGTCCGCCTTTGCGTATGATTCAGGGGTAAGCATTGCCTCTATCTGCTTATCCACATTCTCGTCGATAAGTTCAGGCCACTCCTTCGCCCAGTTTTTAAGCATGTTATATTGTGTAGCGATACGCTCGTAGCAGTAACAGAATCGCAACATGATATCAATCTTCTCAACAATCTGACCAATAGCGATCGTGCTCAATATTTTAGAAGAGTCGATGCGTTGCGCAGCCGAGCCACGGAAAGCCAACATCCAGTCGGTGACAGGCTGTAAATTCGTGATGTTGGCCATTGCCTCCGCACGATAACTCTTCATAAGGGAAATGCTCATTTCGATATACGACATCGTCTCGCTCTTGATGTCCTCACGCAACATAATGGCATTGTCCATCGCCCTATTCAACGAAGAGAGAATAGATCCGGGATTTTGATCGTCATACATCATTCCAAGCGTAAACTCGCCGGTAGAGGAGTAACTGTCTGTTACATCCAACTTCTTCCAAAATCCTTCATAATCAGCGGGCTGACCATCAATCATCTTATCTGACACACGACGCAACAAATGGAGCGTCATATATACTCGTTCGACATATCTTCCCAACCAAAACAATCGATTTGCCTTATTTGCACTTATAACCATAACTTTAACCTTTAAAATCCGATAATAAAAACTTCTATATTCATAAAGGGGGCTATTCCCCGATTTTAATTTTCACATTTAGAGTCGTCTGAACCGCCTATTTCACCATCACCCAAGTATCCTTGAATCCACCGCCTTGGCTGGAGTTGACCACAAAAGAGTTGGGGTTACGAGAGAATCGGGTAAGACCGCTCTTCCAGACTTTCGTATCGTTTCCGCTCACCACGAAGGCACGCAAATCGGCTTTTCGGCTTACGACCTCGTCACCCTCGAGCAATTCAAGATCCTTGAAGTCTATCACCTCTTGAGCAATCCAACGACGAGGCTCATCCATAACAAGTTGTCGCATTTCTGCTAACTTCTGAGCATCCATATCCTTACCGAACATGACACCGTAGCCACCCGCCTCGCTCACATCCTTGATGACCAATTTTTCCAAATTGTCGAGCACATACTGCTTATCCTTTTCAAAGAATGGCAAATAGGTCGGTGCATTTTGTAGAATCGCCTTCTCCTTCAAATAATATTCCACCATTTTCGGAACGAAGTAGTAAATACCTTTGTCGTCGGCCACACCGTTTCCGATAGCATTAATCAAGGCCACATTGCCCGCCTTGTATGCCTGCATAACGCCAGGGATACCCAACAAAGAAGAGGCCTCGAACATAAGCGGATCCATATACTCGTCGGAAACACGACGATAGATAGCGCCTACCCTCACCTTCTCCTTGAACATACCTGCATAATAAACCTTGTTGTCTTCCACAAAGAGGTCACCTGGATAAGCCAGTGTTGCGCCCGTCTTCTCCGCCAAGTAAGAGTGCTCGAAGAAGGCCGAGTTGTAGCGGCCCGGCGTAAGAATCACATTGATGCCACCATCTACACACATCTCATCCATCATCTCCTTCAAGAGTTTGCTGTAATCGCGGTTGTCCGCCACAGCGTTGTAGGCAAAAGTCGTAGGAGAAACCTTACGACACAGTTTGCGGGCAATCATCGGATAAGAGGCACCGCTCGGGATACGAAGGTTGTCCTCCAAAACATACCATTCTCCATCCTTTCCTTCAACAAGGTCGATACCAGCGATATGAGCGTAAACCTTTCCCACAGGATCCACACCTTCACACTCAGGCATGTAACCTTTGCTCGAATAGACAAATTCTTCTGGGACTATACCATCCTTAATGATGTTCTTCTCATGATAGATATCCCACAAAAACATGTTGAGAGCCTTCACACGTTGCTTCAGACCTTTTTCAAGGAAATCCCATTGCGTCTTAGGGATGACTCTGGGTATAGAATCAAAAGGAAACAACTGTTCGTTAAACACACCATGCTTGTAAACACCGAAACGAACGCCGAATCTCTCCATCCACTTATTGACAGCGTCACGGCTATCAATAAGTTCCTTCAAATTAATGTAAGCCATTTTTTTACGTTTTATTCATTATACACTACGTTTTTTTCTTTCTCCAATGGCAAATATCACTTCCTTAAAAGAAATCAAAATGCCACATAATATCAAATACCAAATGCAAATTGATATTATTTCTGCGCTTTTACTACCATACTGTTCTAATTTTTCAACAAAGATAAAACAAAATGATTTATATTTCAAAATAAAAAAGACAAAATAATAGCATTTTTAGAAAAAACATATCACATTGATTGCATATACAGAATAAATACAAGCAAAATGGCATAATTTATATAAATATACAAGATTTATGCCATCAAAAACAACTATTGTCGTAACATACTTCTCCGTAATTCATGGCAATAGTCCCCATAGGCGAAAGAAAGAAAGGCAGGAATCGGAGTTACAGCATCAAAATCAGTCACTTTCAAAACAAAACCACCGAGTTTTTTTCATATATTAACCTTATTTCGTATTTTCGCAGATATTATTATAAAAACTAAATCAACATGAAGAAGATTTTCTTCTCACTATGTGCAGTGCTACTTTCCGTTTGGAACATTGCCGCACAAACGAACAATACGACGGAGCCTAATAGCACCCCTATTCTCGTCTCCATCTCCGACACCACCTGCGAGGGGCATGCCTACAATTTCAACGGACATCTTGTGTTTGATGCCGGCATTTATAGAGACACCTCATTCTCATTCCGAGAAATGCGAGACAGCGTAACGGTTCTCAATCTGCATGTCAAACCTGCATCCCACTATAGGTATTCAGACGTAATCGTACACGGCGAATCATACGTGTTTGAGGACACCGTTCTCACCACCGAGGGCGTTTACACCCGCTACCACCAAGCCGCCAATGGTTGCGACAGCATCGTCTATTTTCAATTGGGCATCCTGTTCCCTCCTTGCGACACGATAAGAAGTGTGCAACAGGCCACCATATGCGAAGGCGAAGAGTACCTCTTCTGCGGAAGAATCCTCACGGAACCAGGCACATACATAGACACGATCAGAAGAGCAGACAACTCTTGCGACAGTATCGCAACCCTGACTCTTATCGTAAACCCTACCAGTTCGGCAACTGTTGAAACGGCCATGTACACGGACGAAAGTTATACGCTAACGTCAGGTTGGGTTGACACTACTTTCACCCACACTATCCCAGGCATCTACGAACACACGGTGATCAGCACCAACCAATACGGTTGCGACAGCACCATCTCAATCTCAATCAGGACATTCGATAGAATCATCTCACAAGAGATTCCAACCATGTTCTCTCCTTACGAGGGTATCAGAGACGTATTCCTCCGCGGCAGAGACATTGAACTATATATTTACGACAGATACGGCCTTCTCATCAGCCACAACAAGGCTGGCGACGGTTGGGACGGAACTTACAAGGGTAAATTCGTTGATCCTGGCGTTTACGTCTATGTCGCAAAATTGAGCGACGGAACAGTGAAGAAAGGCACTATTGAAGTTATTAAAGAATAGTAAACATGAAAAAAAATATTGTAACCGCCCTTATACTATCTTCTGTGTCCATGGCAGGAAGTTGGGCCAGCGAACAGAACTTCTCCGATGGATTCGAATTCCTCCCATCGGCCATAAATACGGTTGACTCTGTGGCCAGCATATCGCTACTCGGAGACAAGGTCATCTTTACAAGAAACGACTCTACTTTCTCAACAGAAATAGACAGTTCTTCACTCGACCTCAAAGGGTACGAACAACTAAGCGACTGGGTAAAAAAAGCCAAAGGGCAAACAACCTACGACACAACCAGCCACACACTCTACTTTGCTGCAGACGGTAAACTCTACTCCGCAACGGTAAACGGTGACAAAGTAAATTCACCTAAAGCATTGATTATAGACGGCGTGACAAACGTACGCCACGATTTCGAGGGTTCAACCATCGCAGCCCGCAACTGGCGATACAAGGAACGCGACACCGTCATGATGTATAACCCAGCCATTGCCAACGGTGGCAAGCGCATCTACTTCTCTGCCGAAATGGAAGGCGGAATGGGTGGAAAAGATATTTGGTTCATTGACAAAATCGGCAAAAGCAATAAATGGAGCAAGCCACAGAACATCAGCAGACCTGGCGCCAACGACACGTCAAATGAACCTTCCAACGGCATCAACTCGGCAAGTAATGAGGACTACCCATTCCTTGTGAATGACTCAACCCTCTACTTCTCATCGGATAGAACGGCTCCTCTCGCAGGATGGAACATCTATTCAGCACCCATTGAAAACGGAGCCCAAGCGACACTTCTTTCTGAAGGCATCAACTCCAACGGTGACGACAAGTCGGTTGTAAAGACCAACCGCAGCCTCTACGTCCTCTCCAATAGAGATGGCATGGACAAAGTATTTGCCCCTTCCCTTTTTATCGTGTCTAAGAGCGGCGAAGAACTCATCGCAGACGCCAATATCAACGAGCCTACGGACGCTGCTGAACTCGTTGCTGAGAACGTAACCAAAGAGGGCACAAAAAAAGAGGAGTCTGCTAAGCAAGAACCTGAAAACGCCACAAAGGTCTATACCCTCTTCTTCGAGTTCAACAAAGATGTCATGATTGAAAACTATGACAAGGAAATCAACGAGATAAAGAACATCATCTTAAACTCTCCGAAGAGCATCTTTGCCATCTACGGACATACCGACCAAAGAGGTTCTCACGATTATAACCAAAGACTCTCCGAAAAAAGAGCCAAGAAAATCCTCAACCTGTTGGTTGAAAAGGGAATTAATCCGAAACAACTACGACATGTGGGCTGGGGCTCAAGAAAGCCTATCGTTGCCAATCCTTTGAACGACAACGACCTACAGAAGAACCGTCGTGTTGAAGTTATGAGAATAGACAAATAAGCGAATAAGACATGAGAATTAAATTATTCATCACATATATCGTCTTGATGGCTGCCACACTTTCCGGATATGCCCAACAAGACCTTATGCTCTCGCAAGAAATCACTTCCCGTATCAACAAGAACCCTGCCGGTACGGGTAACAACGAGGACATAAACATCTTCTTGCACGGACGTATGCAATGGTTGGGCGTGGATAATGCCCCTAAAAGTGGTATTTTGAACGTAACCAATTTCATCGAAGACTATCACTCCGGCATCGGCTTATCTTTGGCCTATGACAAGTTTGGCGTGGGGCATAGCAACACGGATGCGAAATTGGTCTATTCTTACCATATTGACGTCAACGACAACTTCATCATCGCCTTGGGTGTGTCAGGCGGGGTCTATGTCAGTTACTTCAACCCATTGGACAACACGGTAGAGGATGAACGAAAATACTTTCAAACGTCGTTCATAAATGAAAAACAGACAACCGTCAGTCCTGACTTCAACTTCGGTGTCGAGTTCTCTCAACGTGCATGGACATTAGGAGCATCCATCACCCACTTGACCAACAACGGATATGAGTCGTTCAAGCCGGGCCGCCATTTCTACGCCTACTTGACTACCCTACTTCCTGTAAACCAAGAGTGGGCGGTCGGACCAACCGTAACCTACATGCACCGCAACCTAACAGACGTAGCAGAAATCGGCTCCATGGTCTTCTTCCGCAATTTGCTTTGGGGAGGCATCACTTGGCGTCCAGACATCAACAACACATTGGATCCTTCCATCATGGCCTTTACGTTAGGTTGTGAGTGGCAAAAATTCCGCGTAGGCTACTCATACGATTTAGGCTTCGGAAGCAACAACCAACTTCCCGCAAACACACATGAGTTAACACTCTCCATCGGTATAGAAAAAGGCAGAAAGAGACGCGGCTACTAATGACGGATAACAACAGAAACAAGGGCTACTCCATCTGCATTCCGATTTACAATCAGAATGTTGAGCGTCTCGTCCGTGAACTTCATAGACAAGCCTCGCTTCTAAATGTACCCTTTGAATTTCTGTTGATGGACGATTGCTCCCAATTACACGAGGCTGAAAATAGTGCTCTACAGCAGTTGCCTTTCGTCCGCTACGTCCATCTATCACAAAACGTTGGTCGGTCGGCTATACGCAACAAACTGGCAGAAAACGCCCAATACGAGACACTCATCATCATGGATTGTGATGCATTGCCCGTAAACGACCACTTCATTGAAAACTATCTGAAAGAAGAAGAAAACGATGTCGTAATAGGCGGATGCCAATACCCCGACACACCACCAATGCAAACTGAAAATCTGCTGCGCTGGGTATATGGCAAAAAACGAGAAGAGCGGTCAGCCGCCCTACGCAACCAAAACCCCCATTGCTCATTCACGCCATTCAACCTGCTCGTCAAAAAGCAGACGCTGCTCGCCATTCGTTTCGACGAATCGCTCAAAGGCTATGGCCATGAAGACACCCTTTTAGGATGGCATCTGAAAAAGGCAGGCATCCCCGTCAAACATATTGACAATCCACTCATACACAACCATCAAGACAAGAGTGAGATTTTCTTAGCCAAAACAAAAGAAGGCATCTTCAACCTTTGGCAAGTGTATGAAAAAATGGCGGACGAAAAGGAGGCTTTTGCCAATGAAGTGAAATCTCTAAAATGCTTCGTGAAACTTCAGAAATGGGGACTCGCTCCATTGGTCAGAATCATACTTTCACTTATCGAGAGGGGCATCACGAAAAATCTACTCTCACAACACCCCATCATCCGTTTGTTAGACCTCTACAAACTATTGTGCCTTTGTAATGCAAGCAAAGGTATAAGAGGCCATCAATAAAATCCACGATTTTCTGTATTTATAGTCGTCAGCAAGACGTCCGGATCAACCCTTCTTCTCTCGTTTAGGGAACCATCCTTTCTCCACTCTTTTCCGTTGAGAAAAGACCTCTCCAATGCTCCAAAAAGAGGAAAAAGCAATCACGCCCATTATCACGGACAGAATGAAATTGCTCATCATCACAGACAATAGGCAACTGAATACGCCCAGCACTGCGAATACCACCCATATCTTAACACCAAAGTAGTATTCGCCCTTAATGACTAAAGGATGGAACAACCCGATAATCAAGAAGGTAGCCAAACCAATTACCAATCCTGAAAGGTTATTCGCTTCTATAAAATCCATAACAATCAATTATATTTATATGCAACATTATTTAGCCTTAAATGTAACGACAACCCACTAACCACATATCCTATGATACGCCTGATTTATCTCTCGGAACATTTTCGTGGCATACGCCTTCTCCGCCTCAGACTTAGATTCGAAACGGTCGGGATGCCACTGCATAGCCAATTTACGATAAGTCCGCTTCACTTGCTCCTGGGTTGCGTTTGTCGGAAGCGACAAGGTTTTGTAAGCCTCTTCCCATTCATTCTTAGAGACCTTTTGCTCCACTTGCGCCTTCTCTTCTCTCTCCTGCTCGGAACTGTCCTCCATTTTGGCACCTGCCGTCCAATCTGAAATCGCAAAATAATGATTACGGACTAACTCGAAGTCGTTCGGATTAATTCGTGTATATCGGGCATAAAGCTTCAAAAAACGAACTTCCGCACTTTTCAATGGCTCTGTCGCCGCAACGGAGAAGAACAAAGAGAGAAGAGCCAATTTCTGCTTGTAACTCAACTTCTGATTTATCTGCAAGCACTGGAGACGGATGTCAGTAATATAACTACTCCGCAAGGTGTCACGCAACTTATGAAGCATCCCCAAAGCACGCTCCTCACCGAACCCTCTCAACAAGAAGCGTTTGACTTTTGCCAACTCGGCCTTGGTGACCTCTCCGTCTGCCCGCATGGAGACGGCAATCAAATCGACTATGGAACTCTCGATGTCGGGCAACGTCGTCTTTCCCTTATTCTCCTTGTACTCGTTGATGATATCTTGGTGAACCACCACCATCAAGAAAGCGAAGGCAAATAAAAGAAGAATGAAGAGCACCATGAGGCTGCCGGTTTAGAAGTTGACCGAAAGCCCACCCATCAAATTGAATCGTTGAGCAGTATAGCCATACCAGTTCTGGTATTCGCTCGCAAAGATATTGTTCAAATTCAAGAAAAGATTGGCAAAACTCAAAACCCTATAATTTACACCCAAACTCAAATCATGGATGTTATCCATCTTGACTGATTTGCCATTGACACAAGCATAGCGGCCACCAGAGAACTCATACGACAACTCCGTGCGCAAATAATCCGTAATCTGATAACTTGTCTTGAAGTCCAACTCGAAAGTCGGTCTTTGCCAAGGCTTGTCCACTTTCTTGACCGCCCAAGCATTATACTTTGTCTGGAGCGTCAAGCCTAACTTGTCCGTCCAGTTATAGATGGCAGCCACACCTGCATTAAACAAGCCTGCATCCTTGTCCTTAACCACATCAAACGTATGATGGAATGCCGTTGAATCCAATCCCTTGTTTACAAAGAAATAAGGGTTATTCAAGACCTTGTAACCCACGAAGGCATCCAAATTGACCTTGTCATAAATATTTGCCTTTGCTCCCAAATAGAAGTCAATTGGCACATACGTATCCTCGACACGTACATCCGGTGCAACATAAGGGTTCACATTCGTAATGTGACGATAGTTGTTCACCTCATAATCGCCCGTGATTCCTGCATAGAGATACAACTTGTCGTCAATGATCTTGATGTTACCGTTGATGTCTGGGATGATTGTTCCCGGACGACCCTGACCAATACAAAATACACCTTTCACACCGATATGGAAAACACCCATGTTGCTTTCAAAACGATAGCTTGGGCTAATCTTCAAGACGGTATGGCTGGAAGCGTTTTCTACATGTTTAAAATCATAGAGGTAACCGCTATCCGAAGGCATATCCATAATGATGTTATACATCTCAAAAATGGCACTCAACGAAGAGGATTCCATACGATAATCGCCCATAAGGTTGGTGTAGATGGTGTTCTCCACCACCTCGTTCTTGTTGGAGAAACGCTGATAGTTGGCCTGCAAATCGTATTTCCACTTCTCCGCATACCCCTTTGTCTTATATCTCAAATTGAGGTCGAAATTATGGAATGTCTGCACGCCTCCCTTATAAGTATCCTTGCCAACCGCTGCTGAATCGGCAATGAATGAATCGTAACCATAATAGCGGAACTTGTTAAAGTTCAATGTCGAAAAGGCACTGAGTTCCGACTTGCGATAAGAGCGAAGCAATGATATGCGGCCCTTATTGTCGTTAGAATAAGCGTCCGACTCCACATCGGTGGCCAATGGATATTGGTCGTCCGACAGAGTGATGTCACTCATCGTAGAGTTATGCTTTCCATAAATGTCAATCAACCACTTGTCCGTCTTGTACAAAGGAGCATAAATTTCGCCCAAGAAAGAAGTATAGTTGCCCGCCCCGAGTTTAGCAAAATAGTCGGAAGCGTAAGGATTGGAATCGGGTTCCTTTGCCAGCGCATAATCCAACGTCGGCATTACATCGGCCCTCGGATTGAACGAACTGGTCCATACCGAATAAGAAGGCGTGATTTTCTTGGTTTCAATCGTCTTCAACTCCGGCATCGTATTGATTTTTCCTGCCTCCTTGATTACAGGATTATACTCCTTTACGATTTCAATATCCCTTGAAATAGTCGTGTCGGTCTGTGCTGTTTGTGCAGAGGCAACCGAAGCCCCACACATCAAGGCACCCACCATATATATAACTCTTTTCATTTCGAAACTGTTTTTCGTTGTTGTGAATTGGGTTAACCGCATTATTCGTTAGCCACTTTTTTAGCATCACGGGCTGCAATTGCCGCCAAACGCTCTTGGATAGCAGGAGCGATATCATCATCACCCTTATAGTTCTCCTTCAAACTGAGCAGATATTGTTTAGCACCGAAGTCGTTGCCTGCCGAGATATAAATGTCGGAAAGAAGAACGAACGATTTAGCCAACCAATATTGGTGAGGCGTATTCTTGTCTATGAAGTCAAAAATCTCCTTCTCTGCCTCAGCTGCCTTGTAACCATTGTAGAGGTATTCGGCCACGCGATATTTAGCCTCGGCACCATATTTGTCGAGACAATTGCTTGACAATTCACGATAGTCGGAGAATGCATCGGTCGAACTACCCAACTTCTCATAAGCCTTTGCTCGGGTGAACAACGCCTCACGACGGAGTGCCGGATCGAGATTATCGCCCTTGATGAGCGGCTTGCAGGCGATGACCGTTTCCTGCGGCTTATCGAGCAAATTGTAGCAACGCATTAAGCCCGCTTTGGCTGCTTGACGGTTCTCCACGCTTTGAGCCACCTCCAACAAACGATTCATGGTCACAATGGCATTCTCATACTCCGTGGCGTCAAACTGTATCTCAGCCAAACGACCAAGAGCATCCTCCATATTAGGAGCACCCGGCTTCGACACGACTAATTCATATTGCTCGCGGGACGCCGGTTTATTATCCAGATGATAATAACAATTACCCAAATAGAAGTGCGCGTTCGTCGTCAATTCGCTCTCTGGGAACTTCTCCAAATAACGTTGGAAACTTTCCGATGCTTTCTTGTAATCGCCCAACGAATAGATGCGTTCGGCAGCAAGGTAAGTGAGCGAATCCTGCTCAGACTTCTTGAAGGTGGTCAAACCACCCAATGTAGCCACATAGTCGGCATAGCCCTGAACATCATCGCGTTCAAAGTAGATGGTCTTCAAACTCTCCAATGAAGTCTTAGCTTCAACACTGTTCGGGAAGTAGTCGATGATTGTCTTATAGGCTTGCACTGAATTGGTGTAGTCATTCATATCATCGTACAACATAGCAGTCTGCAAACGGCCCTTACGGCTCAATGCGCTGTGAGGATATTCGCGTGCCAAAGCATCGTACACTTTGATAGCCGACTTATTGTCGTGCAACATCACATACGAACGGCCGATTTCGTACATCGCATCGGCTATATATTCAGAACTACGGAATGTGTTGATCAACTTGTTGAGGGTGGCAATCTTCCCTTGATAGTTCTTTTGCAAACCTTGGATGAAACCTTGTTGGAAACAAGCGTAGTCAGCACCAGGGCCCTTCAAGGCATAGACCTTCTCGTAACTCTTCTCTGCGTTTTCGAAGTCGCGGTTGTGGAAGTAGCAGTCGCCGACACGATTGTTGGCGTCCGCAATCAACGTCTTGTTTTTCTCTTCCATATTGACATACTTACGGAACCATCCCAACGCATCGTTGTAGCGCTTGTCAGTAAAGTAACTGTAACCCAGATTATAGTGGGCAAGGTTAAACTCGTCGCAAGTTCTTGCACCCACCGAGTTTACAAATGTGTGATAGTCTGCCGACGATTTGTCGAAATTCTTCAAACGGTAGTGCGCCTCGCCTCGCCAAAAGATGGCAGAAGCCTCCGTCTGACGGTTGTACTTGCCGTCTTCCGTCGATTGGGTGAAGTAGTTGACCGCCTGCTCATACTCTCCTTCGGTGTATTTTTGAATACCCATACAGAAGAGCAAACGCTGTCTTGCCTCCAAAATCTTGGCGTTCTTGTTCTTAATCTTTTGGATGGACTGATAAGCCTCCTCGTAGTTCTTCGTTGTCAAATAGCAGTTCACCATATAATCGTAGATGCTATCGGCATACTTTGAGTTAGGGAAGAGTTCCAAGAAACGCTGGAATGCCATAATGGACTCGTTGAACGGAGAGTAAGACTGCTCATAAACGATCAACGCGTAGTTGTAGAGAGCCTCCTCCTGGATGTTCTTGTCGAAACTCATACGGGAAGCCGACTCGAAGGCCATACGTGCCGACGACTTGTCGTTATTCTTCAGATAGCAGCTTCCCAAGTGGAGGTAAGCGTTTTGCGACATATCATCGTCGCCTACCGTCACCTTCTGCAAGTGACCGATTGAATTGGCGCAATCCCCCTTTTTGTAGTAGGAGATACCCAACATATACATATCGTTGCGGAGCACCTGTTGGGCATTCGCCTCATATTTAGAAAGATATTCGATTGTCTTGTCATAATCCTTCTTGACAAAAGCACACTCTCCCAAGAGGCGATAAATCTCCACATTGTTCGGATTGTTCGGATTTCTCTTGATCAATTCGTCGCCCGTCTTGATTACCTCAGCATAATCCTTCTTCGCATAATAGATTTGGATGATGTAGTAAGGCACCACATTCTCATACTCCGGATTGTTTTCCAGAAGGAGGAAGGCAGGCAAAGCCGCATCGTAATTCTTCTCCGTATAGTCAATATAGGCCTTGTAGTAAGTTGCCGTGGTGTTGTAGTTGGACGTATTCATATCCAAAAGCGAGGTGAACTGTTTCTTAGCCGCCTCGTGGTCGCCACATTGCAACTGACTATAACCCAAACGGAAGAGATAATCAGCCTTTTCTTCGGTCGAGAGGTCTGCCACTGGGCAAAGGGACAAAGCCTCGACTGCCTCTTTGTAGTTGGCCTTCGTATAGTAGATGGAGCCACGCATAAAGTGGACCCTACCCTTTCGTACAGATTCCGGATTGTTGACAATGAACTCCTCCAAACGTCTGAACGCATCCCTGCGGTTCATTTTGTAGGCTGAGCTCGCCAAATAGTATTCAGTCTCGGAGAAGAGCGGCGAATGCTCTTTATTAATATCCTGACGGTACTCGTCAAAATAGCGGAAGGCGGTGCTATAGAGCCCTTGGTCGTACATTTCCCGGCCTTCGTAGAACAATTTATCGGGATTGCCATAAACCCTTGTCTTTTGCGCAGACAGCGATGTCGTGCACAACGACAAGAGCATAAGAGGAATTATCTTCTTCATCTTTGCCAAATTCGAATTTAATTTTCGCAAATATATAATTTTTTGGTGGTTAAACTTTCAGAAAAATCACGTTTTTTGCGGAAGAGGCGGTGGGGAGGAGAAGAAAAAGAAAGAATTGCGCATCGAGATTCCCAAGCATAGATTCTTTAACAAAAGGAATTTTGTCCAATAGTTTGTCCGATGTAGTCATCAATCATTTCACATACAAGGAGAAGCCTAAAATTGCTTTGCACAAAAAAGGCCCGCACCATTGCGAGCCTTTCTTATTTATGCTAAATGATTCCTTTCAGGAATTACTTCTTAACGATGTCGAGCAACTCAACCTCGAATTGAAGAATTGAGTTTGCAGGGATAGGACCAGCAGGTCTTTCGCCGTAACCCAACTTTGCAGGGATAGTCAACTCCCACTTTGAACCGATAGGCATCAATTGCAAAGCCTCTGTCCATCCTGGAATTACTTGGTTTACAGGGAACTCAGCAGGCTCGCCTCTTTGTACAGAACTATCAAATACAGTTCCGTCCGTCAACTTACCAGTGTAGTGAACTCTTACTACATCCTCTGCCTTTGGCTTAGCACCTGTACCTTGAGTGATGACCTTATATTGCAAACCGCTCTCTGTTACAACTACGCCATCCTTCTTCTTGTTCTCTGAAAGGAACTCCTCATTCTTCAATTGAGCCTTCATTCTCTCCTCCTCAGATGCCCTTTGGAAGTAAGTCTGCAAGAACTCCTGAATGTCATTTGGATTCATCTTGTAGTTGGCAGAATCACCCTTCAATGCTTGAACCAAACCAACGATCATCGCATCCTTGTTGACTGATCCACCAGGGAAGTTCTCCATATTCTTTGAAAGGTCTGCACCGATATTCAAACCTAAAGCGTAGCTTACTGAGTCCATCTCATTCGCAAGCTTTGCTGTAGATGGAACAGCAGAATCAGAACATGAACTGAGGGCCAATCCTGCGAAGAGTGCTGAGCCCAAGATAAAATTTCTTTTTTTCATCAGATTACTAATTATTAATTACTTATTATACTTTCTTTCGTATTGGTCGAATTGGAACTTGCCCGTGTTCATCTTCTTAGGCTCGGCAACAGCCACATCCAACAACTCCACCTCAAAGATCAACACCGAATTGGCCTTGATCTTTCCACCTGCAACGGCACGGTTTCCGTAACCCAACTCAGATGGGATGTAGAACTTGTACTTCGAACCGATAGGCATCAATTGAAGTCCTTCCGTCCAACCCTTGATGACACTGCCCAACTCAAACTCCACCGGAGCGCCGCGCTCAACAGAACTGTCGAACACCGTACCGTCAATCAATGTTCCATGATAGTTGACCTTCACCTTGTCTATGGCACGCGGCTTGATGCCGTCCGGCTTTCCCTCGCGCAATACCTCATACTGCAAACCTGAATTGGTTGTCTTCACGCTTGGATTCTTCTTGTTGTTCTCCAAGAAGATTTTCCCCTTCAAAAGGTTCTTGTCAGCCTCTTCTTTCTCAACACGTTGCGCATAACTTGTATATACCGTACCCGCCTCATCGCGCTTCAATGACATGTTAAGTGTATCGGCACGCATCGACTTTGTAAGAGCCTCTATTACGAGGTCCATATTATAGGAACCTGGCAAATTGGACAATGTTCTGCCCAAATCTTGTCCCATCAACATTCCGACAGCATAGCTGGCAGAGTCTTTGGCCGAAGTCAAGACTGCTTGAGTCTTCGTCTCCTTGTCCTTCTTCTTTGCCATAGCAGGAGAGAGTACCATACTACCGAGGAGAAGGCATGCTATAATTCTTTTATTCATACCCATCAGTTTTTGATATTGGGTGGCTTCTAAAAGACGCCTAAATATTAAACACTAAAAATCGGAGAATTAATAGAAAGCCCCATTACAAAATCTCCAACAACTCGACGTCGAAAATCAACGTAGTGTTAGGGCCGATCAGTTCGCCTGCGCCGTGCTCGCCGTAAGCCAAGTTAGAAGGGATGTACAATCTCCACTTAGAACCTACAGGCATCAATTGAAGTGCCTCGACCCAACCTGGAATCACTTGGTTAACAGGGAAGTCTGCTGGTTGATTACGCTTGAACGAACTGTCGAACACTTGACCGTTGATCAATCTACCCTCATAGTGGCATCTTACTGTATCGGTAGCCTTAGGTTTGCTGCCTGTACCCTGAGTCAAGATTTCATATTGAAGACCGCTGGCAGTCACAACAACACCTGCCTTCTCCTTGTTCTTTGCCAAGAAAGCCTCGCCCTCCTTTTTGTTGTTCTCCACGGCCTCGGCCTGAAGTTTTGCAAAAAATTGGTTGATGACAGACTGAGCCTTCTCCATGCTCATATCAGGTGTATTGCCCTTCAACACATCAATAAGACCTTTTGTGAAAGCGTCCGTATCGATATCTTTAAGACCAGAGTTCATAAAATTAGCGGCCATGCTAAGACCCAAAGCGTAACTTACTTCTTTCATTAGAATATATAGTTTTGAAAAGCGGACCACGGCTAATCGGTTCTCTCACAATAGGAACCTGCCATCCGTCGCGCCGTTATTATCAATAAAGGCCCTCTATGCGAGGCCCAACAAATTATCTTGCGAATATAACCTATTTATTTGAGACGATGTTTCTTTTTGCAAAAATTAAGCTTTTATAGAGTGGTTTTTGTGAAAGGAGAATTCTTTTTCTACGTTTTTCATGAACCCGGACCTAATTATTAGGTAGGCTATGAAATATGGAAACGAAGGGAAAATCGTATATTTGCAAAATATAGAAGTCCCTTAAAAACATTGACCCCAATTCTAAAATATTGGCAAAACAAAAAAAGGAATTATGTATTCAAGAGAAGAAGAAAAGATATTAAAACGCGACTTTTGGAATGGATTCTCCGAATTCTGCGAAAAACTTCCACGATTCAAATATCGCAAGAAGAAATGGATTCTCTACAACACTAAAATCAAAGGCATCGAAATGAAATTTGACGCCAATAGAGAGGGCGCCTACGTCATCTTCGAAATGAACCACCCCAACGAAGACATCCGTTTGGAAATGATGGCTTTAATGGAGAAATACAAGGTCATTGTGGAACAATACTTTCCGGAGGCGGAGTGGGAAATGCTCCACATCAAACCTTGCGGAACCCCCGTTTCACGCATATACAAGCATAAAGGGGGACTCGACATCCATAAAAAAGAACAATGGCCAGAGTTCTACCCTTTCCTCTCTCGCGAGATGAACCAGTTGGAAAAGGCCTTCAACGAACTCCGCGACCTTCTGGAAGAAATATTGCATGAAAAATTGTAGAGACGCACCCATGGTGCGCCTAAAATCATGGTGCGCCTAAAATGACGTAAGAAAATTTTAAAGACGCACCGTGGTGCGTCTCTATAAAAAAAACTATCTTTGCCCAACGGCAAACTTTAAGAAACAAACAATGGCAAACTCGACAGAAAAGACCAAAGGGAAATCAAGCATCTGGAAAAAGATTTTCTTAAATGCGTTTACTCTAAATATCGTAGCCGCTCTTGCAGTCATTGTAGGCGCCTACTTCGGCACACTCTACTGGCTTGACAGCTACACTAACCACGGAGAAGAGATTGTGGTTCCTGACTTAAACGGAATGACAGCCGATGAAGCAGCGGAAATGCTGAAAGCAAAGAACCTCTACTACGAGATCGTCGATTCCCTCTACGTCAATGGAATGAAGGCCAATGCCGTCGTCGAACAAACACCTGCTGCCGGAAGCAAGGTGAAGGAGGAAAGAACCGTTTTCTTGGTCATCAACTCCAACATTCCCCGCAAGGTGGCACTCCCCGACTTGGTGGAGGTTTCCGTAAGACAAGCAGAGGCTATCGTCAAATCTATCGGATTGACGGTAAGTGACTACGAATACGTTCCTTCCGAATACAAAGGATTGGTGGAGGATGTAAAATACAACAACCAGATCATCTCTTCCGGCACACGCATCCCCGTGGGAGCATCCATCGTCTTCTGCGTAGGATTGGGATTGAGCAATGAGGAAGTCCCTGTCATCAGTTTGCGCGGACTCACATTGGAACAAGCCAAAGAGCGGGCTCACTCTGCCTCAATGAACGTTGGCTCCGTCTTCTACGACGAACAACCCAAATCTGACATAGAGAAGTCCATTTACATAGTTTACAAACAGCAACCCATCACGGGTAGAAGCGTAAAGTTGGGCAAACCCATCACCGTATATCTCACTAAAGACAGAAAACTCTTAGAAGAGGTCGAAGAGGTCTATGTTGACTCAACAGAAACACAAGCACCAAACGAAGAAGAGCTACTCCTACAATGATAGACGAAACTAATTTCATGGGCGAAGAGAGCCTTGACGACGAACAAGAAGAGATGGGAGTGGGCCATGACGGCCAATTCCATGAGCATTTCCGTTTCACCGTCGAAAAAGGGCATAGCCTCCTACGCATAGACAAGTATTTGGTGAACTGCATGTCACAGATTTCCCGCAACCGCATTCAAGATGCGGCTGATGCAGGCTGCATATTGGTCAACGGGAAAGCCGTGAAGTCCAACTACCGCGTAAAGCCGTTGGACGTCATCTCCATCATGCTCTCCTACCCGCCGTCCGACTTTGAAATCATTCCTCAAGAGATTCCGCTCGACATCGTGTATGAGGACAAAGACATCATCCTCGTCAACAAGAAGCCAGGTATCGTGGTACACCCTGGATTCGGAAACTTTCAAGGCACACTGCTCAACGCTTTGGCTTGGCACCTGAAGGACGACCCCGACTTTGACGTGAACGATCCGCGTTTAGGCTTGGTCCACCGCATAGACAAAGACACGTCCGGGCTGCTGATCATCGCTAAAAACGAAGATGCCAAGACTCACTTGGGAAAACAGTTCTTCAACAAGACTACTCAACGACGTTACAATGCCCTCGTTTGGGGAAACATACAGGAAGATGAAGGCACCATTCGTGGCGACCTCGGACGCGACCCACGCGACCGCATGCTCTTCACCGTCTTCCCCGAAGGCGAGAATCCGAATGCGAAACATGCCGTAACCCACTACAAAGTATTGGAACGTTTCGGCTATGTGACATTGGTGGAATGCCGCTTGGAGACAGGCCGTACACACCAAATCAGGGTCCACATGAAGCATATCGGCCACACCCTCTTCAACGACGAGCGCTATGGCGGACACGAGATTATCCGCGGCACTACGGCCCCTAAATACAAACAATTCGTAGAAAACTGCTTTGAGGTTTGCCCAAGGCAGGCTCTACACGCCAAAACATTGGGATTCGTCCACCCCCGCACCAACGAGGAGATGCACTTCAACTCTGAACTGCCCAATGACATGGCACAACTCATCGAAAAATGGAGAATATATGCTAAAGCAAATGGGTTAGTATAAGGCTCCTTGAATATTAACCATAGGGAATTTGAAAAAAAATCAAAAAAAAGACATTGACAATGGTCAATTGTCCTTTTTTTTCTCTACATTTGCACCGCTTAAATAAATTAAGCAGAACCATTTATTAACTAATAACAAAACGCATAATTGAAATTAAATTATGAAAAAGATTTTTTACTTTGTAGCAATGTTCGCTATGTTGAACTTGGCTACAACTTCTTGTTCTAAGGATGACGATGATAACAAGGACAAGAACAACACAGAGAACACTGACAACGGTGGTAACAACAACGGTGGCAACACTAACAACGGCGGCAACGAGAATGGTGGCAACACTAACAACGGTGGCAACGAGAACGGTGGTAACACTAACAACGGTGGCAACGAGAACGGCGGCAACACTAACAGTCTCCCTGCTAACCCAATCGTTGTTAAGCAATCAGGCGACTTCACTATCTCTATGAATGGTGAGAATGGTGTAGCTGTTCCAGGTGAGGAAGTTAGCATCTCTTTCGATCGCTTCCCTACTAACCTCGCTGATTTCCAACGCACATACGATGAGTTGAAGCTCACTATGGGTGGTGTTATTGTTGGTAACTTGATGGCTTACCACTTGTACTACTATGACAATGCAGTTGGTACTGCAGCTATTAAGCTTTGTAACTACGAGAACAATGTTAACTCTGTAACTTCAAGACTTCACGAGAAGTTCAACAAGAACAGAATTTCTGACTCATACTGCGAGCCTTACTTGGTAGCTAGCTACTTGGAGGGTGCTTCTCCATTGAACGCATACCACCCAACTAAGCCTTACACTGTTAAGCTTCGTATGCACCCATCTGATGCAAGAGCACCTCAAACTGGTGGATTCTCTTTCACTGGTGTTGACTACACAATCCAAATCTGGTGTAATGGTGTTAAGAACGAGGATGGCACTTATGGAACTTGGCGTAATGTTGAGGTTTTGGCTAAGAAGGGTATCAAGGACTTCACAATGTTCAACTGCCCAAGCTTGTACGTAGGTGTAGCTCAAATCTCATTCTTGGCTGATCCTGAGAATTTCGAGGAACTTAAATAATTAGGGATTTCCTAAACAACATAGCCCTTGCAGTCCTTCTGCAAGGGCTTTTTGTTTGTTAGACGCAAGCCGAGTGGCAAGACCAAAGAGATTAGCTATTGTAGAAATCAATCACTCTGATTTTTCTTTATTATTTCGTGAAAAATGATTATGTTTGCGAAAAATGAAAGTGTTATGGCAAAGTTTATCAATCCCCTCACCGATGTCGGCTTCAAACGCATATTTGGAGACAAGGAAATCATGCTTAGTTTCTTGAATTCCTTGTTTGAAGGAGAGTTCGTCATCAAGGATCTCGAATACCTCGATAAAGAGCAAGAGGCTTTGCCCGGCGATGAACGGAACATCATCTACGATCTGTTCTGCAAAACAGATGCGGGTATGGAATTCATTGTTGAAATGCAGTGCCGCAGCCAATTGTATTTTCGCGAGAGAATTCTATACTACATGTCAAGGGCAATAGCAGGTCAAGGGATGAAAGGCGATGAATGGAATTATAAACTCATGCCTGTTTATGGAGTCTATTTTATGAATTTCAGCATCACTAATGACGGACATATACTTGACGATATATCTTTGTACTCGAAGGCTGATCTGAAGGATGGGGTTAATGCAAAACCTTTCACCGACAAAATTAGAGCGATTACAATTGATATGCACGCTTTCAACAAAATGCAGTCTAATTGTAAAACGACATTAGACCAGTGGATTTACAACATTAAAAACATGGAAGGTATGACAGCAATGCCATTTAAAGACAAGAATAATATATTTGCACATCTGGAAACTCTTTCAGACTATTATGCCATGGATCCGGAAGATCGCAAACTTTACGATTCGGCCTTACGACGTAGTAGAGACTATTACGCTACGATAGAGAGTGCAAAAGTTGAGGGCCGCGACGAAGGCCGCGTTGAGGGTCGGGCCGAAGGTCGCATTGAAGGTCGGGCTGAGGGTCGCGTTGAGGGTCGGGCCGAAGGTCGCGTTGAAACTAATGTTGCCAATGCTCGAGAAATGAAAAAATTAGGTGTTGATTACTTAATTATCTCGAAAGTCACTGGGTTGTCTAACGACGAGATAGAAAAATTGTAGCGTACCTTTCACCTCAACCTATCAATTTTAGCCCGGGAAGAATCCCAATAGTTTGGCAAATGCTGGCAACATTTGCCAGTTCTTGACTATCCCATATCTGTTATATGGCGCATAACTCCAAAAGGAGATGACTTTCTTCTCATAATAGAACGGACGATCCGGGACTGAAAAAATCTAAAAAATAGTATGACAGCAATGCCATTTAAAGACAAGAATAATATATTTGCACATCTGGAAACTCTTTCAGACTATTATGCCATGGATCCGGAAGATCGCAAACTTTACGATTCGGCCTTACGACGTAGTAGAGACTATTACGCTACGATAGAGAGTGCAAAAGTTGAGGGCCGCGACGAAGGCCGCGTTGAGGGTCGGGCCGAAGGTCGCATTGAAGGTCGGGCTGAGGGTCGCGTTGAGGGTCGGGCCGAAGGTCGCGTTGAAACTAATGTTGCCAATGCTCGAGAAATGAAAAAATTAGGTGTTGATTACTTAATTATCTCGAAAGTCACTGGGTTGTCTAACGACGAGATAGAAAAATTGTAGCGTACTATCTCATCTCAGCCTATCAATTATAGCCAACGCCGTGCCCGGGAAGCATCCCAATAGATTGGCAAATGTGGGCAACATCTTCCAGTTCTTGACTATCCCATATCCGTTATATGGCGCATAACGCCAAAAGGAGATGGCATTCTTCACATAATAGAAAGGCGAGGCATTGTGCTGAAAAATCTCAGAGAAATAGTGAGTGGCACCTTTCGCATTTCGTTGCAAATTCTTACGGACCGACTTCGTCAAGCCGCCCTCCATATATTCACAAATGTATATGTCTTCCGTAATATAGACAGCATCGTAGTCCTTGGCTATGCGGTTCCACATCAATCCTTCGGGACAAAACTTCTCGTCGCCGTACAAAGGAATCAAATACTTCTTCATCACATCCGCACGCACCACCTCGGCCCGGTCGCCCACACCCTTGTATTTGCTTCGATACTCAAAGAAATTCGTGCGAACAGGGTCCACAAACGGATGATAGCCCGTATGTTCGCCATTCGTCTGTATCTTGAGAAAAACAAGGCCGCAAATCTTCTCATCCTCCTCCACATAATGCCAATGATGGTAGATTCGTTCAATAGCATTGTCTGCCGCATAATCATCACTGTCAAGGCGGAAGAAGATATCGCCTTTGCAAAGTTCCACACCTTGATTCAAGGTCTTACAAAGGCCCCAATTCTCACGTCTGACATAGGTAATGTCCAGAACACCCTCCTGCTGGTAGGCTTCTATCAACTGAGGCGTTTCATCACTGCTTCCGTCATCAATAATGAGCCAATCAAAACGCTTGTCCGTCTGGCGCTTCAACGATTCATAAAGGGCGGGCAAAGTCTTTGCCCTGTTATATGCGGGAGTAAAAACTGTAATCTTCATCTCTTAATATATTCTGTTTCTGGCTTGGCAAAAATAACAAATCCTTTCATATCCTTTAAATCGGAGGCATCTTCTTTTGCAAAAGCAAAGGTGCAATAGACATTGCCATACATACCCCTCTTCCCTACATGAAGGTGCTGCCAAGTTCCCTTCTTCTCCAAATCATATTTGTCGGCATAGGCGAAATTGCCTCGCTCCTCCAATTTCATCTCCACGTCAGCCCCGTCAAAATCTTCCGAGACATAGATGTATAATGAAAAATCGACCGAATCGGCCTCCGAAACACCATATTCAGCAAAACGATAGTAGGTCGTCGCTTTGTTCAACCAAGTCTCCGATGTTGTGGTACAATCAGCGCGTCTCCCTTCGATGCCACGCAACTCATCGGGCACTTCACCTGGCAACTGATCTACTTTAGAAAAATAGCGTTGGAAAGCCGAGAAATACGCCCGTTTGTCTTTCAGCGAATATTTGATGGAGACGGCCACGATCGCGAACAAAAGCAACGCATAGAGCGATTTTCGCAACGTACCGCCAAGGTGCAATGGTTGTTCGGGTTCCCTACGCAACCCAGACAATACGATGATAAATCCTATGGAATAGGTCCCCATGGAACGGGAGAACATGGACTCAAACATCAGATTGGAAACAAGCAGAAGGGCATAGAGCCTGAAAAAGAGACGATTGCTCGTTTTATTGAAAAACGAGGGCAACAACATGACCAACAACAGCAAAAAGCCAACTATGCCATATTCCACGTACGACTCCAAAAACTGATTGTGCATGCCATAGTGCGACTCTACTCCTGCACTGAAACCAATAGCCTCAAATTCACGATAGATCAAATCTGGACTTACTGCCGTACCGACGCCCATAAATGGTATGTCGTTATTGTCTATGACTCGCCATGCACAATGCCAAATCGAAAAACGAGGATCAAGCGACAAGATATCAACATCTCCTCGAAAGAGAGATATCAACATATCGTGGAAACGCCCATTCGACAATAGCAAAGCTGTTAAAATCACCATCGCACCCAGAGCCATCAGAAGCATTTTCTTCCGATCATATCGTCGAGAGAAGAAGGTCAACAGAAATAAGAACAGCAGTAGGCAATAGGTGAACAAAACCATTCGAGCCCCAGACAAGAGTATGAAAAAGCCTGTAAATAGGGTTATCGCACCGAATATCATCCAATGCCGCTTATCGGCCCCACGATCCATCGCATCTTGGAAGAAGACAATCAGACCGACCAGCATATTAAAAGCAACATAAGTACGATGGGATAGCAAGGCCAACACGCTTCCCAAACAAAGTTTTATATTCAAGAAAGAGCGGGGCACTCCGTCAAATTCCGTACATAAGGCACACACATAAACAATTACGCAGACGATGGCACAAGCAAAAGCACCCATAGCAAACCAACGAAGCAGACGCCTCACATCTACCCGACCAGTAGAAAAAAGGAATGCTATAGAGAAGAAGAGCAACGGCAACCGTATCTCTGTAGTCTCCCGCCAAAACATATCTGAAAGGCCATACGCAATAGAAGAGAGTATGGAAAAAAGATAGAATGCAAGCATAGCAAAAGCAGCATAATTAAGCACTGGCTTATTATCCCCTTTCGCAAAATCGTATATATATAAAGCAATGCACATTGCCGACATTACGATAGATGGAACCGGCGCAAAATTAGCAAACGGAATGGCAAATGCTGCCAACAAAAGCAAGCACTCCTCCACTATTTCTAACCGAGATTTATGTAATAATATCATACGCCCTAAAATAAAATCCACTTATACGGAAGCAAACTTCCTCCGTGAAACGTATATAAATAACGAATGTAACCAGCAAAACAATACGCTGTAAACAGCATAAATGCAGCTGTTTTCGTACGTGTATCTTTAATGTGCCCAATGAAATAAGAAAATAATATCATATAAGCCACTACGAAATACTCCTTAAAACGAGCAAATATTTCAAACGACGAAAAGGCAATAATCAAGAATGAAGAGATAACGAATAAATTCAGAAAAATATTGAAATAAGGCTCTTTCTCCTCGTAAAACTTCCGCCTATTCAAGGCAACAAAAAGGACAAATAAAATCTCCAAAAAGTTCAATGGATTGATCGATTTGGCAATAAAATAGGTGCTAAAACGGTTTGCCATACCTACAAACGAAGCCAAACGAACACCTAAATAGAATATATTGGGACCTAGCACATTCAGTAGAAAGGCAATGGCAACAATCATGAAAATCTTGAAATCGTCATAACGCTTTCCAACGAAGAAATAGAGCGGCAAAAGAATGATTGCAGAAGCGTGCATACTCATTCCTAAAAGATTGATAGTAAAATACTTGAGCGGATCCCTTGATTTGATATATTGAATCGAATACATAAAAAGTCCAATGGCTATGGACTGCCTCAACAATGTAAATTCATGCCAAAAATAAGCTTTGTACATATAAAAAAGCAGTGCCAAAAAAATATACGGTGTATATTTCCGAACCGACGAAAAGAGCAAGACCACATTTATCACAGCTATGGAAAACATATAAACATACGGCGTCTTCGATGTGTCGAATATTCGGATAATGCTAGAAAAAGTAACAAAGCCAACTTCAAAGGTCTTCGTTCTATAATGCGGAACATAATGCCCTTGCAGATATTCGGGTAAAGAAACCACCTTGCTATAAAAATACTTATACATCGTATAATCCGTACCGCCCAAACCATCACGAAAGGCTACCATTACAAACATCACCGCAATGAACGGAACGACCAACACCCATTTGTTTTTCATCGGGTAAACATCCGTAGCCGCACATGCAAATGCTAATATAAACAACAATAAATATGGTACCATTAGGGTTACTCCTCTTCCTTACTTCTATTTATAAATTTAGAAACGACATTTGCCACTATACCCTTCTCTTCCATATTGAAGAGAAACAGAGCTGCCATAATCAACGCTAACGTCATCGTGACACATATTGCAATATCTCCTATCTGCCAAAACAAATCTTTGGAGACAAAAAAATCTTCTAAAAAGAGATGATGTACAACTCCGACAAGAAACAAATCCACGACAAAGATAGCACCCATCTTCAACAAATCTATCAGAAACCCCCACTTATCACACAGATCCAAGAAGGTTACAAGCAAGATGGCCGTGAAGAGTTGACCGAGCAACAAGGCCCCGGCTATCGTCGGTAAAGAGTAGCGGGACGAACACCAATAACACAAAGAAATGGCTATCACATTTCCACAAACGATGCCTACCACATACTTCAACACTCGGTCTTCGGCGATAAGAGCCTGACTACAGATCAAAGTCAGAATCGTAAAATTGATAGTGACACCCATCGCCTGCATGATCAACCTAAAATCCGAATTCACCTCATTAAAAAATAAAATGGATATCTGAGAGGGATTCACAATCATCACCACTGAGACAATAAGCGAGAAAAAAAGCAACATACGCGTAAAACGCCTTAACTCCACACAAAAACGGCCTTCCTCCTTATCTATGAAACATTTGGACAATATTGGAGTCAATACAATGGGAACCACCGAAGAGAATACCACCCAAGGCAAATTCATCACCTGACGTGCATAATCAAACAGAGAGACCGCACCTGCCCCATAGTTCGTACACACCGATTTCTCCAACATCTGATAAATCTGATTGGAAAAGGTAGCCACATAAACAGGCAACGAAAAAATGATGAAATACTTGGACCTTCCCAAACCCGAGAAACTCCATAACGACAACGCCGGCACCTTTCGCTTCAAGAGTAGAGTTAACGCCAAGACCATAATGAGATTGTTGATTGTCGTTGCCAAAACCATCGAATAGATACCCAATGTATCAGACAAAGCAACAATGGCGATGATGTTTATTACGCTTGCCGTCAACGAAATAAGTTCCGGATAGAAGTAGGATTCATACGTATTCAGAATCGCTATCTGCGTATTGGTCAACTGTTGACAAATGAAATACGGGAAAAGCCACATCAGCATCACCAACAAAAAATGCTGCTCCTCAGCGGAAAAGCCTGGCGCTATCCATTGGACAATCATCCCTTTGGCAAAAAACAAGATCAAAGCAATCGCTGCAAAAAGACACCAATAAGCTGATAGCAACGAATTGACGGACTTTACCGTCTCCTCCTCGCCCTGCTTACTCTTCAACTGAATGAAACGGGTCCGGAAAATATCATTAATAGGGGAAAAAACAGCCAACAAAACTACACCATAAAAGGCAATGGAGAGCACCCACGAATCACGTTCGTATGTCGTACCGAAATATTTTACGGCAAGGAAAAGAACAATAAGCCCCAAAAACATCTTCACAAAGCGAAGGACACCCAACGCCATGGAGATCCGCCTTGGAGATGATAGTATATTCATAAGTATCAGATGTATTGAGAAATACGTTGATGATATTGCTCTATGATTATCTTCTCGTCAAACTTCGCCTTAATCATCTCACGTCCTGCCACACCCATTGCTTTGCGCTCGTCGGCAGAGAGTTTATACATTTTCTCGATTTTGTCCGCCAAATCTTCAGCCGAACGAGGCTCACAAAGATAACCATTCACGCCTTCGTCCACCAGTTCAACACAACCCACATTGTTCGTCGTAACGATAGGCTTCTCCATACTCATTGCCTCCATCAAACAACGAGGAATACCCTCGCGATAGTAAGACGGCAAGACCACACAATCCGAATCGGCAATATAGGATCGAACATCGATGGATTCGCCCAAATAGGAGATGAATCCCTCCTTTTGCCACTCCTGAATAACTTCCATCGGAATATTCTCAGGCGTATCATTATTGGCTTTACCCAACATCCGAAACTCCATATCCGGATACTTGGCAACCAAAGCCTTCGCAGCCATAGCATACTCCACCACACCCTTGTCTTTCAACAAGCGAGCGAAAAGCAATACCCTGAATTTACCATCTTGAAAACTGCTGGGCTGTGGTTGGTAATGGTCGGAATCGACCCCTTCTCCATACAAGATATAGGACTTCTCCTTCGGAATGATCCGCTCTTTTAAGAATACATCACAATCGTCATGATTAAGGAACCAGACCTCTTTCGCCTTCTTCAAGGTCACCTTATAAAGCCATTGTGCCACTCTATTAATCAAACTCTTGTCCCTAAAGGTATATCCCAATCCGGTAGTTACCGCAATGCACGGAATGTTCAACAGGCGACATACGAATGAGCCATAAATAACAGGCTTGATCGTATAATGAAATACAAAATCAATCTTCTCGCTTTTATAGATGGAATAGAGCTTCTTCGTCAATTGCGCATCTCGAATCGGACTCGTTCCTTTACAGTCCATATCCACTACTATACAACGGATTCCCTCTTTCTCAAGGAGTTCGGTATATTCGTCGTATGGTGCGATAACCACCACTTCATTTTGTTCCATAAAACTCTTTACAACTCCCAAGCGGAAATTGTAAATGGAAAACGAAGTGTTGCCTACAAAAGCTATTTTCTTTCTTGATTGCATATAGCTCGTCCTGGTATTATATTGACCCCACGATATTCATTCTGAAACAAGTAAAACAACTTTACTCTATAACATAGAACATATGGGAAATGTCATAATCAAATTATAAGTGTGATGCAGTTTATCCTTTCTGGTACCCTACCCTATTTAGGAACCGTACAAATGAATCTACATTAAGGCATGCCCACATATATTGGAGCAAAAATAACCATTTATTTCGTAGCACGAAAGATTTTTTTAAGAAATCATAACTATGATTATTGTGAAGAAATTCCCTTACTCATCCACCTAAGAAAGCAAAGGCGTGTTTTTGAGTTATTGAACCGAAATATTGGCAGAATTCATCGACTTAACAATAAAATTCAGTATATTTGCAACTAATCACATACATTTTAGACGAACTCACATTATAGAATATGAACACTTACATTTCCCCATTTGAATATCTTGGAATAATGGTTCAAGGCGGTAACGTCTTCTATTTTCTGATCAATGCCATTTTCCTCTTCTTTGTCTTACCTAAACTCCAACAAAAAAGAAACGAGGCAACAATCGCCATTCACAAATCTTTGGCCTGGCTGCTGGTCTTCTACCTCGCCAATTACGCGATGTGGATTATCCCCGAACTTCTTCAACCCACTTGTGGCTACTACCAAATAGCCAGAGCCTATCCCAACTACAACACCTTTATGGAATATATGGATCTGGCTATCCTACCGCTTTCCATGGTGTTTGGCTCCACTGTGCTTTTGGGCAGACTGCCTAAGAAATGGATTGGGGCTTCCATAATAATCCCTTATATCCTGTATTCCTTAAACGACATATACGGCATTCTTCCGTTCAAATTATACACCTTTGCCTACATTACCACCATTCTTACGGTAATAGCGCAATTGGGATGGTACGGCTTCTTCATCAAAAAGTTCGATAAGAAATTGATGGAAAACTGTTCAAACATCGATAGAAGAAGTACTAGATGGGTATTCTGGACACTCGTTCCTCTCTTTATCCTTTCTTTGCTCTACATCCCGCTCAACATGCTCACCAATATAGATGAATTCATGGTGCTCTACGACTTCCTTACCATGCTTTTCCTTACTGGCATTGTAGGTTGCGCGCTCTCGCACAAAGTGGATGACATGACCATCGACCTGATCAAAGAGCAAATTGAGGAGATGAAAATCGAAGAAGGCAAGGTTAGCAATGATGTCAAAGAGGAAATAACCCCAATTACGCCTTCTGTTCAGGAAACAACGGATACCGAACCAGATAATCTTGTAACCAATCCGGAACCGGCTGCCACAGAAACGCCAATAAAGGAACAAAAGCCGGCTGCCACCAAATTCGTGAACTTTGATGAAATCATCAACAAACTGGAAGAAGAGAAGTTCTATTTGGACACGGAAGTCAACATCGACTGGATTTCGAGCAAACTCGGCACCAACCGCCACTATGTTTCCGACTACCTCAACCAAGTGAAGCACGTCACCTTCTACGAATACGTTAACACATTGCGCTTAACTCACGCAGAGCAACTTTTAAAAGAAGGCAAGGAGAAGGTTAGCGACATCGCCTTTATCAGCGGCTTCAACAGCGACCATACGTTCCGCAGACTCTTCAAGGAAAAATACGGCTGCACCCCGTTGCAGTATCAGAAGATTGCATAACCCAAGGGGGAACTCACGATAACTTTTCCACTCCCCAATGAGAGGATGATCTTTACATTCAGCAGGCAATTTGACATCATTCGCCAAATCAATCACATATTTTGTGAGTTGGGTAATATCCACCCCTCTTGACTTTAATTTTTTGATGTCTTTTTCATATTGTCGGAAAAACTCAGATTATCATCAAATTGTTTGCCAATTGTCAACCGGCATCTTCTATAAAATAGAATTAACAAAAAGAAAACCAAATTGTTACACAAATGTACAAATTGTGAAAACGTACAAAATGTGAAGTTCACAACCTGTCCACAAACCTTTCATCTTCTGTCCGCAAAGCCCCCGAACCTTCCCCTAATTTTGCATCGTCAACGGGAACAAACAGCAACCCCTGCGACACAAAAGAATTCATTAACAATTAAATTTTCAAGACGATGTACACAAATCACAGCAATTTATTCTACTCAGCCGAAGTTCCTCAACAAGAAATGAGTTCTAAAGAGCGCAAATACATGCTTATGATGGGCGTTGCTTATATCGCAATTTTCGCACTATTCTTCCTCCTTATATAGTAAAAAAGGGCAAAACTCGACTGCCCTTTATCTTTGTCGCAAACATAAAATTTAGAAAATAGGGGAGCGAAAAGAAAATGTACCAAACAGAATCAACGAGATTTAGAATCAGTCTTCGGACTGATTTTAATGAAGTGTCCCTTTCCACTGTTCGCTTGATGACAAAGCTTGCTGCTGAAACTCGCAGCCCAGACATAGCCATTACAGGCGAGTGCGAATGCGACCCAGACCATGGCATCGCCATCTGTTTCCACGACAAAAGCTGGGATGGCATCAGCTCGCAAGCCGATGTGTTATAACCTAAGACATAAAGTTAAGGGCTGCCGAAAGGTAGCCTTTGCTGTTTTTTTAATTTCTACACTCACCACCGAGGATATTGAGGCTCTGCATCCCGGCTACAATGGAGATTTTTCCTACGGAAAAAAGAGGTAGGCATCTACTATTTTGCTACGCTATTTTTTGCACTTTTTATTTGAACTTAAGTTGTCTCGTTTTAATAAACACAGCCGTTTGTTCTTTACTTACGTCTTCCAAAGACATTTTTCGAAGACCGACGTAACACCTTTTTTGTCAACCGCTCTAATTTCCAATAGAAATCAAACAACACATACGAGCAAACAAAGAATTAGATTGCATATAAATATCTTTTAACCTACCTTTGTCTTACGGTTTGGAGATTATTATCATGAAAAATATAGAAAAGCTTTTCGATGTCTTATACAAAAATCGATTCACACTAGTTATTTTATCCTTATTAGGAATTTTAGGTTCCATTGATGCTATTTTTTCCTCCGGCAATAACATTGCCCTCGAATTTGCAAGATGGTATCTTATATCTTTTGTATTTGCCGCAATTCTGACTATTCTCATTGGCATTCATTGCAAGATCACGAAAATAATAGGATTCACCATTGCCATCACATATAGTTTGCTATGCGTCATCAATGCCACGGGATTCCTATTTTGGGGATTTGGCATCAGTTGCCGTATGCTCTCCATTATTTTTGAAACAAATAGCAGAGAGGCTATTGAATTCTTCTTTCAAACAATGGAAAACTTGGCCTCCTTAAATTTTCTTTTATGCTTGATCGTCGCCATAGGCACTACATTTACACTGCTATTTCTTATCAACCAATTAAAAGAGAGTTATTTTAAAATTATCATTACTGTTTTGGCATTGGCAGGATGTCTTTTTACTGGATTGCAGTTGAATGACACAACCGAGAAAAAAAACACCAATATCTTTCTAAGAACAGCACTCGACTTAAAACATACAACAGATTCTTTCCGTGAATATGAATATCTAAATAGCATCACCTCTCAAAACTTACCATATCCAGAAACCCTCGTAAGCAATGACACCATTGATAACATTATCATAGTTATTGGAGAATCAGCGTCGCGGAATCATCATTCCGTTTATAATTACACATTACCAACTACACCAAGACTAAAAAAGAAGGAAGACAAATTATTATTTTTCAACGATGCAATATCAGCATTCTCCACAACAAGTGAATCTATGAAAATGTTCATGACATTCGTGAATTCAACAACCAATACAAACGAATGGTATAATTACCCTGATATACTTTCTATTTTCTCTAAGGCAGGTTACAAAACATATTGGCTTTCCAATCAGGAAAAAAATGGGTTTATGGGAGGATGCGAAAGTTATTTCGCCCAGAAATGTGACAAAAGCAAATTTGTGGGAATCCTATATACAGGTGACAATCTACAAGAAAAATACGACGACTCCCTTCTGCCAGAGTTATCGTCTGCTCTCAAAGATTCAACAAAAAACAAATTGATTGTCCTCCACCTGATGGGGTCACACGGAGAATATCATCGTAGATACCCTAAAGAATATACTTTTTTCACGTATAATGACATTGCCGAGAATGACAGACCATATTTGACTGACCAAAAGAAAAAATTGATTGCAGAATATGACAATTCCATCTTGTATACAGACCTAATAATATCCAACATAATCGATTCCCTTTGTTTATATCCGCATCAAAAAAACCTCTGTATATACTTTTCTGACCATGGAGAAGAAATGTATGGGAAGCGAGATTTTGCAGGCCATTCTATTGGTTACGTGGATATCCCTTTCATAATCTGGGCTAGCGACCTGTTTAAATCAAAACTTCCCGATAAATATGCACTAATTGAAAATTCAGTCAACAAACCCATCTCTCTGGAAAATTTCCCCGATTTCTTATTAGGCATATCCAGCATTAACTATCACTATTACAATCCGACACTCGATTTTTCATCCAAGGAGTATATCTATGGTGATAAACGCATTGCTGACAATATGCCATACCATAAAGGGCAATGTGAATAAATGTTCATTCCCTTTTTATCAAAAGATATATTCCTGAGGGTAAATCACTTATATGCCTATCGGCTTTTGAGTGGTTTGTACATACCCAAGTTCCATCAATTGAATAAAGGATCATATTGCCCGGTAAAATAATCTCATGCCCATCTCCTTTTAAAACAATTATAATATCTTTAAAATATTGATTTCTTACATTCCTGGCTTCTGTTGTATAACCATCATTAAGATGTAATTCCCCATTTACATATTTCCAATATTGCAAATCGATATTCCCACCAAATTGAAAGACCCAGGCATTCAAGACATTTGTCAGCTCCCTATTAGAGCCATCCATAAGAAAACCTTTTTGATCCACCTCCAAATCATATTGGCAATCATTAGGTTTGAACGATTCATACGCTTCCCTCTGTCGGAAACAATTGTAAGCCTCCCCTTGGTTAACAACCATGATAGATGAAGCTAAACTATCTTTAGCCCCTACATCGCCAGAATTATAAACATTGGCAACTACTCCTTCCTTGGTATTAGTCCCACAAATTCCACCTGCTGTGGAGTAGGTTGCATGTATGTAACCATTATTATGAGAATTACAAATAATTCCCTTGACATGGTGAGATTCATTACCATTGATCCCGGCAATTCCTCCCCCATCTGTCTCCGTTCTAATATATGCCGCATTATAACTATTGGCAATTATTCCCTCATTTCTGCCTGATATGCCACCCGTATAGGTCTCCCCATATACTTCGCCAAAGTTCTCACATTGAGATATTAATGCCAATCTTTGCCCTATATCAAAACAAGGCTTATATGAAAAACCTCCATTGTAACCTACTATACCTCCAGAACAAAGTGCACCATCAAAATTCCTAAAATTCTTGCAATTGATTATTTCCCCATAATTATATCCTGCAATGCCTCCTGTCGCAACTGCACTTATTGCATAACTATTATTAAAACAACTGTCAATCACACCGTAATTAACACCTACCACACCTCCAACAATCTTATAACCACTTATTATACAATTATTTGTACTGCATCCTACTACAATTCCCTCATTCAATCCACATACATTACCAACATAAAGGTTTCCCCAACCTTCGGCATGGTCAATTATCATATTGCAGACTACCCCAGAAGACGACAGATGACCAAATAAACCCAATAAGTTTCCGCCTGAATATCTTAAATTATGAATCTGAAAATTTCCACCGTCAAAATGACCTCCAAAAGGATGTTCCATATCCCCTATCGGAACCCACTTATCACTTCTCGCCTCGCTATCACTCACATCAATGTCATCTACTAACTGAAAATAGGAGCCTTCATAATTATGCCCACCATTTACACTATCCGACAAGATCTCCAGTTGCCCAATATTACCTATACAATAAGGGTCGCTTTTCGAACCACTCCCCGGCCATATTCCTGCATGAGCCACATAGGAGAAAATGCAGAAGATACAACAAAATACAATATTCTTCATGGCACCAAATAGTCAGTATAAATTAAATCAAATTCATTCCCTAAATGAGCATTTACAAATTCTTCATCATTGGAGGTATAGGCAGCAACATGGAAAGGATGTAAACATTTTAACTGCTCAATATCCCCAAAATCGCCACCACAATAGACTGATACAAATTCTATCGGACTGTCCCCTTGCATCATGGCTTCTACCGATTTTTGAAGAAATGATTCACGGCTTTCCTTCTCTCCAGCCGAAAACATAGGAATAAAACCGACACGCTTTAATGCCAGATAAGCTTCCATATCAAAAGCCTCCACAAGCATACGACTCTTAAATGCTCCTAATATAGAGTCTAACAAGACTGCATCATCGAATTTATCAGATACCAAAAACCAATTTTCGTTCCATTGCATCAGTTCAACTACATCACTAATGGTAAGCGGAGTATATCTACCATATATTTTTCTTGATCGAAATTCATTCAAGGTTGGGACTGAATCACCCTTTTCTGGATATCCAGATGAGCTATTGAACAATTCCCAGTCATGAACCATGACCATTTGCCCGTCTGAAGTAAAAGAAATATCTAACTCTATAAATTGAAACCCTTTATCTAAAGAAAGCTTTACTGCTTCCTTACTATTGGTATAGATGTATCCATCTATGCTACCTCCCCCGTGCGCTATTAAATTAGGAAGAGCACTCCATATGTCTTGTGAAAATAGATCAACACAAAACAACAAGGAAAACATCAATGACACTACTTTTGATTTCATTTGATTGCCGTTAACAAATAATAAAAAGATTAGACTTTCGGAGCCCTCTATCTATTCTATTCCCCTTAGTATTCTACACATTTAAACTTGTCTGTCTTTCCAAGATCGTAAACCCAACGCTTCAATCATTGCATTTACCAGTTTAGGCCCAATTATGCTCGACAATTTCTTTTTTATTTTTGAAGCTAACCTAATATGAAAAGGCATCCATGAACCTACAAAATGATGTATGCAATATGTATTTTCCGTTATGGTAATTTTCCCTGTATTTTGTGATATCGGACAGAAATATTCAGACGGATACATCGTTGTCAAACCTTCGAAATTCTGATAACTGTTGTTCATTATCAACCCCCTTTTTTTCATATGTTCTGAAATTATGACCGTATTAGGAGTCAAATCAAAAGTTTTGTCTTCTTTTATGAAATGTCGATTTTCATATTCCTTCAAAAGCTCATTTACCCACAGGCCATTTTTTTCGCTCGCCATCATGCACGTTTGGACATAACCATTGCTCTCAAACCCAGAAAAAGCAGACAAATGAAGGAAAGGGGAAAAATCCTTTATAACCTCTACGTCTGTATCCATATATATACCTCCCTCATGGTATAGTGCATACAATCGGACATAATCAGATACGAAAGCAAATTTTCTACTTTCATACGCTTCTTTTACATATAGATTGGAATTAATGTCAAAATTATCTTCGTTCCACAATCGTAGTTCATAATCTGGCATTGTCTTTTTCCATGACTCTATATACTTTAGCGCTTCTAACGGCAATGGATTACCCCCAAACCAACAATAATGAATTATTTTAGGAATCATACTATCTATTTTTTAGGTGATTTCCTTGAATTCACCATACTTATATCACTTATCCAAAAATCAACAGTTCCCAATTCAAAAGAAAATGAATTTGAGATTGTTTGGCTAAAAAAGAATATAAATCAAATGGCGACGATCTCGCCTTTTTCAAAGTCGCCGTCCTTCGTCACTGTCGAACATGGCGTGTAGAAGTCGTGTGCATAAATGATGACCTGATGCTCTTTTACGGCACGCTCCAAAATCTCGTTTTTGCCTGTCAAGGCCGCCACTTGGTCCACATCCACCGCACTCAACCACCTCAAAGGAAGGTGTGCAGCGGTTGGAATCACGTCACCGGCAAATAGATATGTCTGTTTGCCATCTTCAAGATAAACAACAATTTGACCGAGCGAATGACCCGAATATAGCTTCAAATCAACACCTTCGCATATCGAAGTGTCCTCGTTGATAAAACTAAACTTATCCTGATTGAAAATCTCCATTACATCAACAGAGAGGATTGAATTTTCCTCTGCAATATTCGGAGCCAAAAGGTTCTTCCACTGATCCTCGCTCACCCAATGGGTGGCATTCGGGAAAGTGAGTTGCAACTTGAAATCTTGATCTATCCAAGTACAGCCACCGCAATGTTCAAAGTGCAAATGAGTTAGGATTACATCCGTGACATCCTGGCAAGAGAAACCATGCTTGGCCAATTGCGACTCCAAGGTCACCATCTGCCTAAAACCATAATCCTCCATTACATCCCAATGTTTCGTTCCGACCCCCGCATCAATCAAAATAAGACGTTTACCCGCCTTGACCAACAATGAGCGCATCGACAATTTACAGAAGTTATCCTCATCGGCAGGATAGGCCTCCGCCCACGCCAACTTAGGCACAGAACCAAAGCAAGCACCACCGTCACTCAAAAAAAAACCTGTTTCTATCTTAAATAACTTCATTTTTTGTTTATTTTTGTGCGAATTTAGCAAAGATACACAAAGTCACAAAATCTTTTTCTTTGTTTGTATCTGTCCGTGCAAGTGTAAAAAATATGAGGATACATTTTATTGCAATTGGAGGGGCTGCCATGCACAACTTGGCTGTAGCATTGCAGGAGAAAGGCGACATCATCACAGGTTCTGACGATGAAATCAAGGAACCATCAAGAAGTCGTTTGGCTGCGCATGGCCTTTTGCCTGAAAAAATGGGTTGGTTCCCAGAAAAGCTCAACAATGAAATCGACATCGTCATATTGGGCATGCATGCCAGACCTGACAACCCCGAACTATTGGAGGCCAAGCGTCTTGGCTTGAAGATCTGTTCTTTCCCAGAATACCTTTTCCAACAGACAAGGGACAAGATGAGGGTCGTCATCAGCGGAAGCCACGGCAAGACCACCATCACCGCCATGGTGCTCCATGTACTTCATAAGCTGAACATCCCGTTCGATTACTTGATCGGCGCGCAGATGGAGGGATTTGATGCCATGCTGAGCCTCAACGAAGAGACGAGGGTGGCCATCTTCGAGGGCGACGAGTACCTTACTTCCGTCATCGACCAAAGACCTAAATTCCACATTTACCAACCACACATTGCCGTCATTTCGGGCATTGAGTGGGACCACATCGACGCTTTCCCTACATTCGAGAATTACATCGAACAATTCAGCACTTTCTCGCAAATGATCGAGAGAAACGGCAAACTGATTTATCCGGAGGGCGACGAAAACATTCAACAGATAACGGAAAATATCCGCGAAGATATCACGGATATGCCTTACCATACCCCTGAATACACCATAGAATCGGGCGTCACTATCCTAAAGACAAAATATGGCGACTTCCCGCTACAGATATTCGGCGAACACAATATGCAGAATATCGATGCCGCCAGACTCGTCTGCCGACAAATCGGTGTGAAAGATGCCGACTTCTACGAAAGCATCGCAACATTCAAGGGATTGGCGGGAAGAATGGAGCGAATAGCCAACAACACACACGCTTCCGCTTACTTCGACCGTGCCCACACGCCCGACAATGTAAAGGTGTCCATACACGCATTGAAAACGCAGTTCCCGGATAGAAAGGTGATAGCCTGTTTGGAACTTTGCAGTTTCAGCAATCTCTCTTCGGGTTACCTGCCACAATACACGCAAACACTGAAAGAGGCTGACTTGGCATTCGTCTATTTCAACCCTAACCTCAACAGTTACAAACGTCGCAGCCCGATTAGCGAAGAGATGGTGAAGGAGGTCTTTGGCGAGGAGATCACTCTCTTCACGAACAACATCAAGTTGTTGGACCGACTCAGTGAAGAGAATCTGCAAGATGCCAACCTGCTATTCATGACCTCCGGCAGTTTCTCGGGAATAAATTTGGTGGCCTTCGCCCAAAACCTATTGAAGAAGGGATGAGAAACTCCCGCTTCGCCCAAATCATATTGTTATGAGTGATAATTCTGAAAAGAGAGAAAAACTTGACAGCCGCTATATGAGGATGGCCCGCATCTGGGCTGAAAACTCCTATTGTGAAAGGCGAAAAGTGGGCGCACTACTTGTCAAGGACAATATGATCATCTCCGACGGATACAACGGCACCCCCTCCGGGTTTGAAAATGTATGCGAAGACGAAGACAGCAAGACGAAACCCTACGTCCTCCATGCCGAGGCTAACGCCATCACCAAAGTAGCAAGGTCCAACAACAGCAGCGAGGGGGCCACCCTCTATGTGACGGCTTCGCCTTGCATCGAGTGTGCGAAACTCATCATCCAATCGGGTATCAAGCGTGTCGTCTTTGGCGAATACTACCGTATAACAGATGGTATTGAACTATTAGAAAGAGCAAATATCGAGCTTAAATATTTAAACATCGATTCTACAGAGTCTTTATGAATAAAAGAGTATATATCCCCTTATTTTTCGCCTTGGCTGTCATCGGTGGCATCCTAATCGGAAAAATATTAACTGAAAGATCGGTCAGACAAAATTACCCCTCTAACACAGAGATGCGTGCCCCTCGTGGAAAAATCGAGGCTATGCTCAACTTGATTGATATGAAGTATGTGGATACCCTCTCCTACGACAGTATCGTGGAGAAAGCCATCCCAAAGATTCTTACCAATCTTGATCCGCACTCAACCTATATTCCTGCGTCAGACCTCCAAACTGTCAACGAGGAATTGGATGGCAGTTTCAGTGGCATCGGCATCCAATTCAACATCCAGAATGACACCATCATGGTGGTGGGTGTCATAAGTGGCGGTCCGTCTGAGAAGAAAGGAATTTTGCCGGGCGACCGCATCGTAAATGTAAACGACACCCTCTTCGTCGGCAAATCCATCTCCAACGATAAGGTAATGAAGAAGTTGAGAGGTCCTAAAGGCACGGAAGTGAAGATTGACATCAAACGCAATGGCATGAAAGACCTTCTTCCGGTCACTATTGTCCGCGGCGATATTCCAATCACCAGCCTCGACGCCCACTACATGATTGACTCCAACATCGGATATGTAAGAGTAAACCGCTTCGGCGCAACGACATACGAAGAGTTCTTCAAGGCAATCTATGAACTGAAAGGCCAAGGTGCCGAGAAATACATCATCGACCTTCGCGCCAACCCGGGTGGCTACCTCGACCAAGCGATACTAATGATCAACGAATTCTTGGAAGCGGGCGACATGATCGTCTATACAGAAGGAAATTCAAGTCCACGCAACGACTCGCCTGCCGACGGAAACGGTCGATTCAAAAACAACAAGGTTGTTGTACTCATCGACGAATGGTCTGCCTCGGCCAGCGAAATCTTCGCAGGAGCCATCCAAGACAACGACAGAGGTACAGTCATCGGACGACGTTCATTCGGTAAAGGTCTTGTGCAACAACAATTCCCTATGGGCGACGGCTCTGCCCTTCGCCTCACCATAGCAAGATACTACACCCCTTCCGGCCGCTGCATCCAGAAGCCATACAACGACTACGAGAAGGACATCGTCAACCGTTATCTTCACGGAGAACTGGATGCCGAAGACAGCATCCATGTGGATAAGGCTGACTCCACCGTTTACTTCACCAAAAACGGACGACGTGTATATGGCGGTGGCGGTATCATGCCTGATATTTTCGTGCCTCGTGACACAACAGGCATGACCTCTTACTACAACAAAATAAGCAACAACGGCATCATCTATGAGTATGCCTTTGCCTACGCAGACAAAAACCGCGAGTTGCTCAAAACATTCAAGACAGCAAAAGATTTGGAAACATACTTGGGCAAGGCAAACCTTATTCCGTCATTGGCTACTTTCGCCGAGGAGAAGGGCATTCGCCGCAATCCTAACATGATAGCCAAGTCTCAACGTCAACTCAACAACAAATTGAACGCATACATCGCCCGCAATATTTTGGGCGACAACGCCTTCTTCCAGATACTAAATCAAGAAGACGTAACCGTCCGAAAGGCAATTGAAGAAATATCAAGATAACAAACATTACTTAATAACAAACATTACTTATGGACAAGCAAAAAACAGTCATCACCCTTATCGTCATAACGATTTTATTGCCAGCGCTAAAAATCTTTGGCATTCCAGGCACAGGCATACTTATTTGCCTTGCGATGCTACTTATCTCCAATTTCTTCATGCTTATTATGCCAATAGCAAGAAAAAAAATCAAATGGCGCCCTAACGAGGAGTCTCTTGAAGAAGAGGGCCCTTCAAAGGATAGCAAAACGACCATTTTCTTTGAGACAATCCTTTTTTTCAGCCTCGCTATCGTGACTGTTGGCTCATTATTCGCTACCCAACATTGGCCAGGATCTGTAATTATGAGAAACGTAGGTGGTATCTCAACTATGGTCGCCGCAACGGCATTATTCATTTTCGCCCGTAAAAGTCCTTACGCATCCCAAATAGAATCGGTCTGCATCGCGGCTGCGCTATTCGCCCTTGTGGCCATGACCAACTTCTATTGGGACTTCATCTTCAAGACTCAGCATTCCGACTACCACCACCTCGTAGAGGTTTATAGCAACCACAGTAGCAATGACCCTGCAAAGGTGAAGGAGAGACAAGTGGAATTAGAGAAATACTATTACCATGCTGACAGCAAATCATATAACCACATGGACTCCCTCCTGACCAAGGCAAACGCCTTGGCCAATGACGCCGTCAATGCCAGAGTGCTTTACATATTGATAAGTGATCATGAATATTCCAACCAAACTGGAGCGGTTTATTGTCATAGGGTTTTTGACAACGAGACATTTATGGGTAGCGAAGACATTGACAGATTCGCCCAAGACCATAGAGAGCTATTTATGGGTGACACCAAATTCTACGTCGTTACCAACAATCCAGAAAAGGCGACAGAAGAACTGAAGAAATGGTCATCTGAAAATAAGCAGATAATTATTGTGGAATAAAACCACCGAATTTTCATTTGGAAAAATAAAAAAGTTGGTTTACCTTTGTGGTGAACATTAAGGAAAGAGAGTTCCGGCTACGGTCGGAATTCTTTTTGCTATATAGCAGTACCTTGATACTGAACAAGTTAAGGGTTCGACAAAAGAAAATACAATCCGGGATCAGAACGATCATCCCCAGAACCCATTTTTATTGATTGTTTGCTCAATCAAAAACAATGTCGTCACAGCAAAAGGGAGCAAAAACATTGCCCACTCCTTGCCATAATGATGACGAAACGAAACGAATTATTAATTAAAAAAAGAAATTATCATGGCTGTATCCTATGTTACCGAAGAGGGACTAAACAAAATGGTAGAGGAGCTAAAGTATTTGGAAGGTGTTGAACGTCCTAACATTTCAAAGCAGATCGCCGAGGCAAGAGACAAGGGTGATTTGTCGGAGAACGCCGAATACGATGCTGCCAAAGAGGCTCAAGGCCTTCTCGAAATGAAGATCTCTTTGTTGAAGGAGAAGATCGCTTCAGCAAGAATCATCGACAGTTCTAAACTCAGCACCGACTGTGTACAAATATTGAACAAGGTAGAAATCAAGAATACAAAGAACGGTCAATCAATGACCTACACACTTGTTTCTGAACACGAGGCCAACCTAAAAGAGGGTAAACTTTCCGTAACCACCCCTATCGCAAAGGCTCTTATGGGCAGAAAGGTGGGCGACATCGTTGAAGTTACTGTTCCTGCCGGAAAGATTCCGTTCGAAATCGTCAAAATCTCTTTCTAATAAGCAACAGTTATGGCTACGATATTCACAAGAATCATCAACGGTGAAATTCCTTGCTATAAGATAGCAGAGGATGAGAATTACTTCGCTTTTTTGGACATTAACCCCGTACAAAAAGGTCATACGCTTGTCATCCCTAAGGTGGAGAATGACTACATTTTCAGCCTTGACGACCAGACACTCGCAGGCTTGACCCTCTTTGCAAAGAAGGTGGCCACTGCTATCGAAAAGGCAGTCCCTTGCAAAAGAATCGGCGTGGCGGTTATGGGAATGGAGGTGCCACACGCACATATCCACTTGGTTCCATTGACCTGCGAGGGCGATTTAAACTTTGCCAAACCTCATTTGAAACTCGAGCCTGCTGAAATGGAGGCTATCGCTGAAAAGATTAGAAAAGAGTTTTAATTGAACGGATATAATGATAGAAAGGCGCAAGAAAGTCGGTTGATTTTCTTGCGCTTTTCGTCGATGACGGTCCTTAGTGAGAAGCGTCCTATCGGTGTGGCACCAACTATCGCACACCTTGATTTAAACAAGAAAATAGAGGAGGTTTTGGAAAGGCTAAGCGCACCCAAACCTCCTCTAAAAATTAAGGGGCCTTCTATAAATTCTACGATTTTAAATATCTAACATATAGGTATATAGAAGTCTCCATAAAAGACCTTTGCAAATGCCACCTAATTTTTTACAAAATATTATATATATCCATTATTTACAATATCTTTGCAGATAAGAAGTTCACAAACGAATTAATAAAAGACTATTTATGAAAAAGCATTTTTTCTTCTATTCACTTTTTGCGTTTACGTTGTGCGCAAGTACAGTAGTCATGTCCTCATGTGATAAAGACGATGACCCTGCTACCGAGAACCAAGATAACGGAGGCAACAATAACAACGGGGGCAACAACAACTCTGAAACTTCAGAGATTAAAGGCCCTAAATGGGTATTGGTGGGTTATGAAGCGACAGAATTCACAGAACAGGACATTAAGGATGGCAATGCCATGAAGTATAACCCTATCTATCACACGGACTCTCTGAAGATTGAAGCAACAAAAAATAGTTGCCGTGGTTTCTATTCTGAAACTGTTTTTTCTGTAGGCGACCCTTGGAATGGAGGTTCTTATTTGTTCCAATATGAGATTTCCCAAATACCTCAGGAAGTGAAGGGCGGCGACACAATATCACTCCACTACAAAGCGTCTCTACCAAGACATTATGGTGCAAAAGACAATAACGACGACTATGCAGAATGGCATTATTACCACTGCTTCTGCTATGTTGATTGCAAGTTCAATGACAATAAGATTCGTTCCAAGGAAGAAGACTTTGAAAAGTTCAACGGCTATAATTTGCCGGTTGTAATGATGCACAACAACCAACCTGACATCTATGAGAGTGAAGGCATGATCTACGGTGACGTGCCAATGGGTAAAAAGGCTGGTGAGAGGGTGCAATTGACCATTTCTGCAGTAGATGGCGCAACAATTGACCTCAATGGCAAATTTATGACGGCAACCTACACTTACGAGTGGAGAGAATAGCCTACACTTCCGAATGTTCAAACAAATAATAAAAACAACTGCATGAAAAAAACATTTCTTTTAAACTCACTTCTTGCGTTTACATTGTGCGCAGGCAGTGTAGCCATGACCTCTTGTAGTAAAGATAAAGACGATGACCCTGTCGAAAACAAAGACAACGGGAACAACAATGAGAGTGACGTCAAGACAATCGTCGGAGAATGGTCAGGCATCAGAGAAGAGGCCGAATTTAACAACACCGCGGATGTTTACGTCCACTTTAATTTCAAAGCAGACGGCACCTTCGAACAGACAATGCCCGCTTGGGAAGAGAAGAATTATGGTGAATATTCCATTTCTGGAGACGTGGTAACTTTCAAACTTACCTCTCTTGAGTGGCTTTGGGATAGAGGCAATGGCTACGATAACGTGTACGACCAATACGGCTGCTTCTGGGATCCCGACAAATACGCTGATGATAGAAAAGAATACCCAAATCCCTTCGCTCAGTTCACGAAGGAATGGCCAGGAAGAGTAAACTTTAGTGCAAAATACTCTTTCGACAAAGAGGGGAATCTGCTTTTTGAAACAGTTTCTGGCGAGGGCGCAGGATTTGGCCTTCAACTTGTATATCACAAGAATCCAGGATTCAGACCACAACGCAGAGTAGAGTAGTTTTCTACTATCCAATAGAAAAAAGTATCGTCTATTAACGAACGTATAATACATAAGGCTTCCACACGATGGTGTTGGGAGCCTTATGTGCTTTATCCCCCCCCGAAATTTGTATTTTTTACGGTAGGAATTAACTCATGAACATTCAAAAAAAGCGAATAGCCCAACAGCCATTCGCTTGCTTATACGGTTTAACCAAAGAATCATATCAATTGCAGTTAGACACAGCATTGCCGCAAAGCATGGCTGCCTCAATCCAACCTTCATGGACACCGTCGCCTGTCTTCACCTTGACCCACTCTCCACTCATATCAATAGGTTTCAAGACAATCTCTTCAGTAAAAGAGTAAACCTCCTTGGCATCTGCTTCCGGATTTTCCCTGAATGTCAGTCTTTCCCCACCATAGTTGCGCGTCGAAACAGCCAAAGCAGAAGAGTGAATCCAACCTTCACCCGGCAATTCCAACAGCTTCTCTTCTGGTTCTATCATGCTAATCTTGCTCGCCACAAACCACCACTGATTGGAAACGCCATTAACCACCAACTGACAAACACTCTGAGCAGGCAATGTCATGATTACCTTACGCTTCTCACCAGGAGAATCCATGATCTCAATTGCACCAGCAACTTGGCCGTCAAGATATACCCCGAAATCACTGTCCGGATTATCTACCTGCGGAGCCTGAGAAACAACTGCTTCATTTGAATAGTTTTCTGATGGCAACGTGGAAACTGTTTCGTTTTCTTTAGCATTTTCTGTTGACGACCCACAACCCACACAAAAGGCTGCAGCCAAAATTGAGATTGGAATTAATTGCTTCATTTCCTCTTTGTATTAATTTAATACCAAATTAATGATTTTCAACAACTTAATTATTACACAATAATGACGGCTTCTACTCCATCTTCACCCATACACCCAATTCATAAGGTTCGTGGTAGGTACGCCAATACAACTCAACTTCTTCTGATTGGCTGGTAGGGACACTCTCTGATAGAGTAGGAACGCCCTTCTTCCAAGAGAAGACCTTGACATTCTTCTCGTCACGCGTGATGACCATTGAATGGCGGGCTCCCAACCAAGTGCTCTCTCCTCCTTTGCCATCATAACTGATGAACTGGGGTTCAGCGCCCTTCATCCATAAGACGGCAATCTTGCTTGCCTCTTCTCCACTTTTTAAGAAGGCTTCATAAGTACCGTTACGATCAATATCATTCAAAAGGTAGTGGGTCGGAGTGCAGCCGAAGTTTTTTTCGAATGCCGTTTTCGCTTTATCAAACGAACATGGGAAGAGTGCTTTCCCTAAACTTGGATTGGTGCGGGGCGTCTCAAAAGAGGCATTGGCTTCCTTGTCGAACTCAACAACTTCAAAACTTTTGTAGTCGATGATTTTCTCCCCTAACTCGAAATAGCCATTCTGAATTTGGTCAGAATCGCCCAAAGACCAGAAATGGTGGCCACAGCACTTGTAGTTGTGGTATTCGTGCAATTCGAAAAATTGGAAGCCGATGAAGATGTCAAAATAGGTTTTACCAAAGAAAGGAATGGTGAATGAAGTGCCGTTTTTTCGGTAATAAGAACTCCAACCTGAAATATTTCCTTCCTTATCTATTTGGTAATCAATGCGCATAGTACGGCCATCTTCCAAAAGTATCTTCGCCGCTTTGGAGGTATAGTCAACCGCTGGTAGGGCCTCCGTTGGTGATTCAACCGTAGATCTCTTTTCTGCCTCAGCAAGGAGGTGGTCAATAGCCCCTTTTTCCTCCGGCTCGTTGTGAGCCTCTTGAGTATTTGCTCCACCACATGCGGTCAGCATCAATATACCTAAGCCCAAGTAATAACTACTATTTCTCATACGCTATACAAAATTTCTAAAGCAAAATTAACGAAAAAATCGAGGGAACCTTTGACTTTTATCTGATTATTGACCCCCGGGCACTATCTTTCCGTATTTATCAAAACTTATAGAAGGGCTTCCATTCAGAAAAAACAACAGGTTAAGATAGATTTGGTTCTTTTCGGAGAAACTATGCAGCCCTATTAATCGAATACTCGCCTATATTTTAATAACAAATCATTACGTCAAATATTATAAATTGTGCTTTCGGGGAACAGCAAAGGCATACCTTTCTTCTTGATTTTGAAAGAGTAAGTATCGCCATTGCCACTCGGACGGCAAAGAAGTAAATCGACAGTTATCAGATTCTGTTCCAAAAGCACATCGAACTGTCCGACATTTGGATTTTTCGTATGCTCGATCTGCTTATATCGAAAAAACTCCTTGCCACCATTGATGGCATTCTCGACTTCAATCCAGAATGTTTCGTGATGCTTCGTCAGCAAACGATTGTGTAACTTCATCAATCGCCATGCTGCAATGTCCTCCTTCTTTTTTCTCTCAGCTTGTAACTCCAAAAGTTCGTCAAGGTGATTTACATTGAGGAAAAGAAGATGACTATTTGGAGGGGAACATTGAACTGTGTTCTGGTATGTCAATTTCCCATCCTCGGTAAGATAGCCATACTTTTCAACAATCTCACGACCAGATTTCAGAGCACTTATATCCCAATCAGGTGTCTGTGTAAAGAGAACATTCTTCTTGGATGATCTCTTTTCCCGATGGCTTTTCAACTCGATTCCTTTGTAGTCTGGAGTCTTGTCACTATTCATACTTATTCCAAGGAAAGATTCGATGGTGCGTCCAATGCCAGTATCAGCAAGGACTTCTGACTCAAACCATTGCCCTCTAACAGAACGGAACTTACCAAGAAGTTCTTCAGACACTGAGTTGCCTATCTTGTTGATTTCCATTAACACCTCCTTCAAAGGAGTTATGATAACAGAGTTGTAGCACTTCTCAATATCTATGCGAGTAATATTGATGGAGTACAGATAATCAGCAAAATAAAACAAGACATGAATATCATTACCCTCAGTATATGAGCCTAACTTGTAAATCCACATACGAGGATCGCCTTTTTTTGTGTTTGGACGATAGAAGGATGCCTGTGTTATGCACCGGTCATCAGCTGTAAGTATGATTGCATTACGCATTTGTTTGAACTCCTGACCTTGCAACTGCTCAGAATAGTCATGCACTCCCTCTTCAAGGAAGTAGGCTCTCATTGGTGCAGTTGAGTCAAGAATGCCCTTTCCAAGTCCAGTTGGTGTAATTTCAACCTGAGTAAACTTAACATTATGGTTGACCAGAAATTTGAGGTTCTTCTGTTCAAACGCTGTGAATGGACGCATATTTACCATATATCACCTCCCTTACTTTATATGTTGTAACAATGTATTGGCTATAGCACGTGCCATCAGAGGTGGAACGGCATTACCAACCAATGTATATTGTGGTATTTCTTTTTGGCGATTATTGCCACCTGTCTGACGTTTGCCCTGAAATACAAACGAATCATCAAAACTCTGAAGACGAGCCATTTCACGTACAGTCATAGGACGATACGCTGCATAATGAATGAAGTCATCAGGCATGGTGCAAACGGTGGGACTCTGTCCTAATGGGTTTAGAACAACATAGTTGCGCTTCTGAGATTCCAATCCTTTTTCTTTCAGCTCTGCTTTTGCAAGGTCATAATCCTTGTGCTTAGCAATAATCTTCAATCGCTCACGTACAGTTTCATTCTGAAGGCTTGTTTGATGGTTGAAGAGTTCCATATGCTGATATTTGCGAGGTTGCTCCAACTCGCTCATACTAGAAATATAGAAAGGCGCTTCCTCGAAAATGAAGCGATGGTCAAGCCTTCCAATTCTTGACCATTCAGAGAACAGCAATCCTCTTTCGTCAGGTTCTCCTTGTATGGCACGAGCCTTCTTCTCTGGCTCATATTCAGGAATAAGTTTCGGTTTCTTATACTTGGTGGCGGTATCTCCATTTCCTACCATATCCATATCCCACAGAGCTTCATATACCTTTACCCTTTCTTCTTCTGTTACAGTAGCAGGAATCTCTGTAATAAGTTTCTGGTCGTTACGACAGCCAATAAAAACAACTCGTTCTCTATTCTGAGGCACCCCATAGTTTGACGACAACAATACCATAGGTTCTGTGATGTTGTATAGTCGTATTTCGCTCATTAATTCTTCAAAGCGAGCAAGAAGTTTTTTATTATCTGCGAATTGTTCTCTAACAAAATCAATACACTCATCGAAAGTAGCGGTCAATACTTCCAATGATTTCTTCAGTACCTTTGCTTCCTTTTCGCATTTGCCCATTTCTGCAACAACATCTACGGCATTCCAGATATTGACAAGAATCTGTTCGTCTGAAATGGCTTCAACAATAGCATTATACCCATCTACAAAAGTGTCATTATCAATATGGGCAGAAGTCTTCAACTGGATAACCTGCTTACGGATTTCATCACGTTCCTTCTTCATTTTTAGAAGAATAAGACCGTGTCTTATGGTGTTAACAGCCTCGTTACTCTTGCTTACATTGTAGGGTAAGTTTTTTGTTACATCCTTCAACTGCTGATCGAGATTGTTGAAGTACATCTCGTTCATCTGATTCCAGTCTGCATCAGCAGTCTCCATACACATACGAATATAGAGTGCAGAATATAATGATGGCGAAATCTTGCCCTTTAGATTATCATCCAAATAACCATAGAGCTGAGCCATTTTCATATCATCAACGATGGAGCGAATTTCTCTCAAAATACGTTCTTTAACCCTACCTTCGTCTTTGGTAAGGATACCTTTGACATTCTCCATCACAAAATATTTAGGGCGAAGAGCCTTGATTACCTTCAAATAATGATAGAATAGGTCGTCGCGTTTATCAAGTTTCTTTCTTCTTCCAGCAAGACTAAAAGATTGACAACTTGGACCACCAGTAATTACCTCAATCTCTTGATTTCCAATCTCCTTTAGAAGGTTTGGCAAGAATGAGTCTTCCATAATATCCTGACATAAAAACTTAGTGTCGAGACCGAGCATTTTGTTATATCTTACTCTATGTGTCAACTCGCAATTCTCGTTTATGTCGCTTGCAAGACGGAAATCATAGTACTTGTCGTCAGTGTAAGCCTGCATAAAACCCTCACTGAAACCTCCTGCACCAGCGAACAAATCGAGATATTTGACACCCTTACGGGTAGAGATAAATTCTTTCTTTTCTGACATTGCTATAATCCTTTGGAGTAATTACTGATTTTGTCCTCATATGTTCGGTGTAACTCACTTTCAATACCACTGCTAACTTAACGTCAATCTAACGAATCCCAAACAACTAATAATTAATCAAATAACACTACATTATATAATTAATAAAGTTAAAAATAGAAAACGAAAAGACAACACTATAATTAACGTAAACAAAATTATCGAATTTTTCTGTTAGTCATACAAATTCTGCTAACTTTTTGACAAATTAACAAAGAAATACTAAACAAAGAAACAATAGGTTAAGATAGATTGCACATATTGGTCTTTCAGTAGAAATTTCTGCAATCTTTCCATAAAAACACTATATTTGCATTAAAATTGGCATAGTATGAAAGATTTAGTTTTCTCAACAAACAACCAACATAAGGTGGAAGAGGTGCAACAAAAGTTGCAAGGCCTCTGCCAAATCCGTACACTTAAAGAGTTTGGATGCACAGATGATATTCCCGAAGACCACGACACATTGGAAGGCAACGCCAGCCAAAAGTCGCACTATCTCTTCGACAAATATGGTTGCGACTGTTTCTCCGACGACACAGGATTGGAAGTTGAGGCTCTGGGCGGTGAACCTGGCGTCTATTCTGCAAGATACGCCGGAGAAAGCAAAGACTCAGAAGCCAACATGAACAAACTCCTTCTAAATTTGGAGGGGAAAACGAATAGGAAAGCCCGCTTCAGAACCATCATCTCCCTCATCATCGACGGAGAAGAGCACCTCTTCGAGGGTATCGTCAACGGCACCATCTTGACCGAAAGACACGGCAAGGAAGGATTCGGATATGACCCGATTTTCCAGCCCGAAGGCTACGACCGCTCATTCGCCGAACTCAGCATGGAAGAAAAGAATGCCATCAGCCATCGTGGCCGCGCCACCGAAAAACTCATCGCATTCCTTCAAGGCTACTCCTCTAAAAAATGATAGCCCGTTATAGCCCCACTCAAATTGCCTTGCAAGTCAGAAATTCAAAAGCATATACTATTATGAACAGACGATTTTTCATCCTCCTATCAGCAGTAGTCATCACCTGCTCCACTGCATTCTCTCAAGTAGTGGGCTCATGGAAGACTTACTTCTCCTACAATCAGATGGACCAAATAGCCGATGGTGGCGAATGTATATATGCACTCGGAAATGGAAACCTATTCGCACTCAATAAGGAATATGAAAGTTTGGAGACATTCTCTAAAACTAAAGGCATGAATGACAATGATATAGCCATCATCAAATTCAGCAAAAGCCTCAACACCCTCTTCATCGCATATAACAATTGTAACATAGACTTACTAAAGGATGGACGTTTCTACAACATCCCTGACTTGAAACGAAAATCCATCACAAACAAGGCTATCAACAACATCTCTTTCAACAACCATTTCGCCTACCTCTCTTGCAGTTTCGGAATCATGGTTGTCAATATGCAAAAGCAGGAGATTGCCGACACCTACATCATCGGACCGAACGGCACTTATTCCATCGTATATGCTTGCTACGTCTTGAACGAGAACATCTATGCACTTACGGAGCAGGGATTATACAAAGCAAAACTCAATGGAACGAACCTATCCGACTACTCCAACTGGTCAGGAATATCCTTGCCAGAAAAAGGCATCCGTGAAATGGCGTGTTTCAATAATGATCTTGTCATCCTTAACAACGGACGCCCTTGCCGCTACAACAATGGTGAGTGGACCGAACTATGCGAGGAGGGAAATTTCTCCAATATAACGGTCAACGATAACACATTGACCTGCTTCGGAAGGGAAGGCTTCGCCTCATTTGGGAACGATTGGAATATCAATGAAAAACAATCTTTGACAGGCATCAAAGATATGATTTCTTACGGCAAGACTCATTGGATCACCCTTTGCGACAATGAAGAGTGCGCCCTCACGAAATGGACGGACAATGAGATGGTGAACCAATACAGACCCGAAGGCCCCTATTCAAGTTCGGTGGCTTTTGCCAAGATGCGCAACGGTAAAATCATCACCGGCAGCGGAGGCCCATTCGACAGAGCAATGAATACCCCTGGCGTCATTCAAATTTATGAAAATGGCAAATGGACCACCATCAGAGACAAAGATGTCCAGGAAATATTGCCAGGAAGAGAACTCTATGATGTACTCGATGCAGAAATTGACCCCGCCGACCCTCGTCGCTTCTATGCGGCTACTTGGAGAGGTTTGTTCGAATTCTACGACAATAAAATTGTCAATGTCTATTTCAACGACAACAGCAATTTGGAAAACGTAAATGAAAAACTTCTATTAGTGGATGGTCTCTGCTTCGACAAAAAGAATAATCTTTGGATGACCAACATGAATGCCAAGGATGTGATAAAAGTGAAAAAGACGGATGGCACTTGGGCATCACTCTTCTATGACCAAGCGACAAACAAACCAACCACCAAAGAACTCTTTATCGACAGCCGAGGCATGAAGTGGGTGCTCAGTCCGCGAGGAAACCCCGGTGTGTTGGTAGTCAACGACAACAATACCTCTTTTAACTCGTCCGACGACAACTCAAGATGGTTCAACATGTTCAACGAATACTCTACAGAAGGAGCCGCACCAATAACCACAGCCATCTATAGAAGCATCGCCGAAGATAAAAACGGCGCTATATGGATCGGTACCGAAAAAGGTCCGCTCATCATCAACAATCCTGAGAAGATCTTCTCGGAAAACTTCTATGTAGAGCGAATCAAAATCACAAGAGAGGACAATGCCCTTTTTGCAGATTACTTATTAGCCAACGAACAAATCGAGGCTATCTGCGTGGACGGAGCCAACCGCAAATGGATTGGAACAACCCTTTCTGGCGTATTCCTGCTCTCGGAAGACGGACAAGAGACAATCCACCATTTCACGATGGATAACAGCCCGCTCACCAGCAATAGCATCATTGACATATCGCTCGACCCTAAGACAGGCGAAGTTCTCATCGCCACCTCCAACGGCTTATTCTCATACATGAGTGACGCCATAGAAGGCAGCGAATCGTTCAGCGATGCTTACGCCTTCCCTAACCCAGTCAAACAAGACTACTCCGGCCCTATCTACATCAAAGGATTGATGGAGAACAGCGTCATCAAGATTGCCGACATCGAAGGAAATGTCGTTAGTCAAGGCGTATCCAACGGCGGCATCTACTCATGGGACGGCACTCGTCTCGGTGGAAGAAGGGTGAACACAGGCATCTACCTCGTATTCATGGCTTTGCCAGACGGCAGCGAAAAAGAAGTAACCAGGATTGCCATCATCAATTAAATGCAAAAGATGTCAATTAATAATCGAGGAATTTGAAAAAGGCCTCGATTTTAGAATACAAACAACGGTGAATTTATAGAAGTCACCAAGTATATCATCCGTAGAGACGATGAGGTTCAGCGTCTCTCAACATAACAATTTGAAGAAATGAAAGAGATCATCATAAAGTCATTGGACGATATTTCAACAGCCGCGAAGCAGTTCGTCAACATGATTGGCAAAGACAAGGTGTTCGTCTTCTACGGACACATGGGCGCAGGAAAGACCACCTTCATCCGTGCCATTTGTGAAGAATTGGGCGTGACAGATGTCATCAACAGCCCTACTTTCGCCATTGTCAATGAATATAACACGACCAGCGGAAAGCAAATCTTCCACTTCGACTTCTACCGAATCAACAAAATTGAGGAGGCATACGATTTCGGATACGAAGACTACTTCTACAGCGGAGAACTCTGCTTCGTTGAGTGGCCCGAAAAGGTGGAGCAACTCATCCCCGAAGATGCCGTCGAAGTACACATCGCCGAACAGGAAGACGGAAGCAGAAAGGTACAAATCGGGGGCTAACTCTGCCCCCGTCAGTTCAATTTAGAGACCCAATAAGAATTATTTCACAAAAATCCCAAAAACAACTTCATATAGAAGTCTCCTGAAAAATAAATGCAAATTCAGACCTGCTTTTCATTGAACTTCTTGTTTTTTTACATAGTTTTGTAGCCGAAAAACAACAAATCAAAGCCATTATTGGCTTCAGCCTATACATGACGAAGTGTTTCGGAATGTATCAGCAGGATGGATTAAAAAGGAACATAAAACAATTTAGTTATTTTATTTTCCAACTGAAACTAAAAACAATGCTATAAATTACGTTGGACACTACGTCCATCCAAACTAACCCTATTGGGGGTAGGGGGCGCATTGCTTTTTCCTTGTAAAACATAACAAAACTATAACACACCATGAACAAAAAACTATTATTAACCGCTTTCACTCTTACCGCCGGCCTACAATGCTCGTGGGGAGCGTGTACTTCCCAAATGGTGGAGGACTTTGAAAACGGAACAAACAAAATGGGCGACGGCTGGGATTTGAAAGCCGAAATAGTTGCCAACCCTGCGGCAGATGCCACCAACGGTAGTGCCAACTGTCTGAAAGCTACATTTTCAGAGACATGGGGAACCATCGCTCGATTCGACAATACAAATTATGCCACTTACGGACTCACCTTTCTCGTCTATCTGGAAGAACCGGGAGAAGTTTCCGTTCGCGCCTACGACGCAGCCAAGGACGAGAACTACTCAAAATCATTCACCATCTTCGAGGCGAAAAAGTGGGTACGCGCCAGTTTCGATTTCTCTAAAGAGTGCGCCACATCCAATAGCATCCAAATCTCAACAGGTAGCAAAAACACAATTTACATCGACGATGTAAAGTTGGTGTGCCTTGATGACATGGAACAGTCAGGCCCTGTTTGCGGAGAGATGGAAGTGCCTTACACATACGGCAACGTAGCGATTGGTGGTGGTGGTTTCATCTCCGGTATCATCGCACAAGGAAATACCAAGATTGCCCGCACAGACGTAGGTGGCTTCTACAAATGGAATACCAGCAACTGTTCTTGGAAACAACTCACCCCGTTCATCTCAGAAGATGACAAGGGTTTTTATAGCGTAGAAAGTGTGACCATCGATCCACAAAACGAGAACAACATCTACGCCATCACGGGTTGCCAATATTTTAGCGACGCCAGAACTGCCATTCTTTACTCGAAAGATGGCGGTAAGTCATTCAGCACAGTCAATGTATCCAAATACATTCGCGTACACGGCAACGGCGTAGGACGTAACTGCGGTGAGCGTATCGCCGTTGACCCAAACAATAGCAACATCATCCTCTGTGGTGGACGCGCAGGCTCACCATTGATCATGAGTACCGACGGAGGTGAAAATTGGAGCCCCGTTTCTACTTTCCCTACTACGCTTTACAACAAAAACATCAACTGGCCTTCTTGGACAAGCAATGCCGTCAATACGACTGACGACGAAAACGGTGTAACGGCCGTTGTGTTTGACGGAAGCCAAAAGACAGCAGGAAAGACATCACGCATCTTCGTAGGCGTGTCGTCCAAGAAAGGGGCTAACGTCTATGTATCAGAAGACGGTGGTTCAACTTGGAGTGCCATCTCTTCATTGCCTTCCAACCTCATCCCTTGCCGCATGAAGATGGATCCAGACGGCAACCTCTTGATTGCCTACTCCATCACTTGCTTTGGTAATGACAACGGAAAATACGACGGCGCCATCTATCGCTACAACCCTAACACAAAAACAGCAGTGGATATTAGCCCTGCCAAGGGGTATTGCTATGGCGACGTAGCCGTTTCTACCAAGGATGCCAACAAGTTGGTTGTCGCATCTATCACTACTTGGAAACCTCAACAATGGGACAACGGAAGCACACCTTTCGGCGACATCTTCTGGAGTTCGACTGACGGTGGTAAGACTTGGAGAAGCTATGCAAGCACAACGGATGCAAACGGCAACCTTATAGAGTCATTCTACACCATCACCAACAACAATGTGACTTGGGTGCCTGGCTTCGCCATCCACTGGGTGGGTTCCATCTGCATGGATCCGAATGACGACAACAAAGTATCGTTCGCCTCTGGTAATGGTATCTTCACTTGCAACAACATCTTCTGCGACAAGAAACCAACCTTCTATTTCGACGTAAATGGTTTGGAAGAGACCGTTCCATTGGATATGGTCAGCATTCCGAATGGAGACCTTCTCTCTGTTATCGGTGACTATACTGGTTTCATCCACAATGACATCAACACATTTGCACCAATCCACAACCCTGCACCTGGAACTTCTGGCGGCATCAACTACTACAGCAAAGATCCTAATGTGAGAATGCGCGTCAGCAACGCCCAAAAATGTGATACCTGTACAACAACCCCTGCGTTCATGTACACGACAGAAGGCAACAAAGGATGGACAGAGATGGTGAAAACGGATTTCCAATACATTAATCCTTATTACACAGCAGGAACACCGCTTTATGCCAACGAGGGGAAATGTGCCATCACAAAGAAGGATGGAACATTCCGATTCTTCGTCATCCCAGGTCCTGGTGAATCAGGCCTCTACTATTCAGATAATTTCGGCAAGTCTTGGACAAAAGTAGCCGGCACAGATAAAGCAACTCACGTCCAAGTGGATCCAGAAAATGATAAGTACGTCTATATGGGCGGCAAGAGCACATTCTACATGAGTAGCAATTATGGCGAAGACTTCACCGCTCAAAATTTCCCTAATGGCGACTATGGCCGAATCACTATCGTTCCTGACCACGAGGGTCTCATCTATGCTCCTTGTGCAGGCAGCGGCTTGAAAGTTTCCACCAACTACGGCTCCACTTGGAATGCCGTTCCTTATGTAACTTACTGCGAAGCCGTAGGTTGCGGTAAGGGAGAAACAGCCGATTCATATGCCATCTATCTATGGGGTAAGGCCAACGGATGTGAAACAGGCCTCTATCGCTCAATAGACAACGGCAAAAGCTGGCAACGTATCAACGATACAAACAATCAATTTGGTGGACCAGGAAACGGCCAATTCGTCATTGGAGACTGGAACAAGTTCGGCCGCTTCTACATGAGTTCCATCGGTTTGGGTATCATCTACGGAGACTTGGCAGAAAATGCGAAAGCAAGCCAATGGTCATGCTTCGAAGATAACACCGAATGTAAGATTGCCACTGAGGTTAACGAGTCAATCGCTGACGCAACAAGTGTTTATCCTAACCCATTCTCCTCTGATTTCTCAATCAACGAGACGGGTAGCTATGTTGTCACCAACATCACCGGAGACGTGGTAGAAAACGGGGTTGCAAACGAAGGAGCAAAACTCGGCGCTAACTGGCCAACCGGCTTCTACTTCGTAACAATCAACGGCAAGACATTTAAAGTTGTTAAGAGATAAACAACAGTTTTGATATCTATGGAAAAGGGAAGTTCGCGAGGACTTCCCTTTTTTGTGCTTTGCCTCTTTGATAAATTTGAACGACCCATAGAGAAACGCTGACAATTTTGGGAAGTTCCATAAATAGAGCCGTTTCAGAGATTAATCGTAGATTAAAACTCTGAAACGGCTTTGTTATTCTCGAAAATGCAAAAAGAAAGTCTATAGAATTAGATTTCACATTTTGATGCGACCTTTTTTATTCATTGGCCATTTTTTATCCTCAACACCTCTTCCAACGGAATTTTCGTGAGTTCCGCGATTTGTTGAGGGGCAATACCTGATGCAAGGAGGTTTATGATGATCTCTTGCCGTTCCTCGTTTCTTCCCTTCTCCAAACCGATGGCTTTGCCTTCTTCCAAACCGATAGCTTTGCCTTCTTCCAGACCGATGGCTTTGCCTTTTTCCAGACCAATGGCTTCACCCTTCACCAAACCAATGGATT
>JAKSLA010000013.1 GCA_024401455.1 Paludibacteraceae bacterium
CGTACTTATTTTCACACCCTTCCAAAAATAGATTGACTACGCTATCAAGTTCATTATCAAGAATATACTTATTTCCTGAAAAATCAAGGTGAAACACCGGATATTCAATCCAATCTTTTTCCAACGAATCGATAGCGAGACCTTTGAAAAGTTCCTTTTGACCGAGAAAATAGGACTCCAAGGTTGTGGTAAGCAGACTCTTACCGAAACGACGCGGGCGGCTCAAGAAATAGTATTCTCCTGAGGAAACAAGTTTATACACCAAATCTGTTTTGTCCACATAGACATAACCGCCAGTGATTAATTTTTCAAATGTCTGAATACCTATTGGAAATTTCATAATCAAATTTTTATGGAACTTTCGCAAAGATAGGGAAAATAATTGGGATGGCATAGAAAAGCACCAGGCCATGGCATTCATGCCGTCTTCCCCATTTAAACACCATTCCATATATACACTTTGTCGTAAATCTTATTGGATTTTCTAATTTCAATCCAGAACTAATTTGAACTTAGAGCCCAGCCATCAAATAAAAAAAATTTTTTTAGCCCACGACGACAGGCGCCTCCTCTTTTTTCGGTGAAAAGGGGAATTTATGGTCTAAAACGTCCCAAGGCCGAATAATTTATATGTTATAGAACATAAAACAAAAATGACCAATTAATACAAGTTGTTGTAATTTTGTTGCATCTTTTATTCTGAGCAATGCTTTGAACCCTTGTAGCAATGCACTTTAGCTATCTGCAGAAAACTAAGGAAAGAATAATCGACCACATACAACGAAGAGAAAAACCATTAAAGTATAACTTACATTTATTGAAATATGAAGAAAAGTTTATTAGTTGCGGTTTCAACAGCCGCATTGTCATTCCTTTCCGCTTCAGCGCAGGAAATTGCGACCTGGGAGGATTGGAAGAAGGCAGCAGTAACATTCACCTTTGATGACGCTGCCCGAGAGTATAATACGGACGCGTTCGCTGCGGATGCACTCTCAAAGAAAGGTTTTGTAGGAACTTTTTATATGGTAACCGGATGGGCTAATGGCCTATGGTCGAAGTACCAAGAATTTGCCAAAAATGGGCATGAGATTGGAAGCCATACAGATTCGCACACGTCTCAAGACTCAGAATTGGCTTCTTCCAAAAACACAATCAACAACAACATCAGAAACCAAGAATGCATCACAATCGCTTATCCGAATTGTAATGTGCCAACTGAAAGTCAAGTTCTGGCCAACTACATCGGTGGACGTATCTGTGGTGGCCAAATAAACTCCAAATCACCATCCAACTTTGCACGTTTGGACTGCATCATCTGTGGTACACAAGGTATTAACAGCACCAATCAGTTCACAAGCAAGATCGATCAGGCCAAAGGAATGGGCGGCTGGGTCGTATTCTTGATTCATGGTATTTCAGGAATGGAGGCAAGCGGTAGTTACTCTCCAACAGATCAAAGAGCCTTCACGGGAACTCTTGATTACTTGTCGCAAAACGAAAGCTCTTACTGGGTGACCTCTTTCCGCAACGCTTGTATGTACATCAAGGAGCGTGATAACTCAACATTGAAAAAGGTAGGCGGTGATTCTTCAAGCGACACCTATTCTTTGACTTTGAACACCCAATTATCCAACAATAAGATCTGTAAATGGAACTATCCGTTGTCTATTCGTGTCCCTATGCAGGACGGATGGACTAACATCAAGGTTACTCAGAACGATCAAGAGATTGAGAGCGAAGTGAGCGGCGGCTACGTCTATTTCAAGGCAGTGCCAAACGGCGGCGACATTGTCGTAGGCTCAGGTGCTCCTGCTGTTCCAGATCCTGTATTCTCATTCAAGGATCCTTCTGCAGCGCAATCTTGGTGCAAGGATTCATCTTACACAATCTCTTGGACAATGGATGGCGACACCAACGGAAAAGATTTCACGTTGAACTGGAGCACGGGTTCTTCTGCCGATGAAATCGATGTTAATGACGTTAGCGCATCTTCAGAGTGGGCTACAGAGAACGGAGATTTCTCTTGGTCTGTAAACAACATTCTAAGCAATGACGGAAGCCACGGAGAGAGCCAACGTTGGGGATCAGTTTCCGGTAAAAACGAATACGTCGTATTCACCTTCTCATCCGTACAAACGGTAGGTGGTGTTAAGATCGACGAGTTTACAAAATATGGCAACGTCGCTGAGTTTGAAATCCAATATGACGACAACGGTTCTTGGAAGACAGCCTACAAAGGAACAACCATTGGAGAAGACTTCGAGGCAACTTTCCCTCCTGTTTCATCTAAAAAGATGCGTTTCTTCATCAATGAGGCTGGAGATGGAGCCAACATCAACTACGTTGCCTTCACAGGTGTGGCAGGAATGGAGTTGAAGAGCGGCATCACCTCTTCTGGCTCTTTCGTATGGAAGCCTAATACAACGGGCAATGGTACTTTGACCATCACAAAGTCTAATGGTAAGACAATTGCAACATCGGCTGCCATCAAGATTGCCGATTGCGGTGGTGGTTCTGTAAATCCTGGCGAAACACCTGGAACTATAGCATCAGGTTCATTCTTCGATGAAAACGGCGCTTATTTCGGTCCTACTTGTTACAATGGTGAGATGGGAACAGGTGCTTTCTACACTGGCGACTACACTTCTCCATTCAAGACTATCTTAGGAAAGACGGATACTGAAATCCAGAAGAAGTTGGATCAAATGTGGGACCACTATTTTGTAGGTTCTAACAAGGTTTACTTCGATAAGAACGATGGTACTGCTTATGTATTTGACACAGGAAGTAACGATGTCCGTTCTGAGGGTATGTCATACGGTATGATGATTTGTGTTCAGACAGATCACAAGTCTGAGTTCGATAAGCTTTGGGCATTCGCTAAGAAGCATATGCTCCATACTTCAGGACAATGGCAAGGCTACTTCAAGTGGCAGTGCAACCCTGACGGTTCTGCACAGGATGCCAACTGTGCTCCTGACGGTGAGATGTACTTCACAACGGCTTTGATGCTTGCAGCACACAGATGGGGTCAGAAGTCTTACATGGATGACGCTCAATACTGTTTGAAGAACTTCTGGAAGAATGGTACAGGTTCTCTATTCAACGAGCAGCATAATGTGATCACATTCCAGCCATACAACTGCTCTGATTTCTCAGATCCTTCATACGACCTTCCTGCATTCGTTGACTTGTTCGCAATGTGGTCGGAGACTAACAACAGCAGATGGGCAACAGCAGCGACAGCTACTCGTAACCACCTATACCAGTCTTGTAACACTCAGTCAGGTTTGTTCTCTGATTACAACAACTTCGACGGTACTCCTAAGCAAGTTGACTACAACGGAAACGCTCACAAGTATATGTACGATGCCATGCGTTGTGCCATGAACTACGGTATGGACTACTACTTGTTCGGAAAGGATGCCAAGAGACAAACGGAGATGGCAAAGAGAATCATCGACTTCTTCGAGAAAGACGGTTACCAACACGCACGTTTCAACTGGGACGGTTCAGGCGCAGCCGAGACATATACACTTGGTGAGACTGGAGCAAATGCAGTTGCTTGCTACGCGTTGATGGATGAGCCTTCTTACGCAAGCAAGGTGAAGACAAACTTGACAAAGGCATGGAATGCAGGTCTTGCAACGGGTCAGTACCGCTACTACGACGGTTTGGTTCACTACTTGGCTATGCTTCACTTGACAGGAAGCTTCAAGATCTGGAAGCCAGCTCCTTCTATCGAGGAGAAGACGGTTGAGGGCGGTGAGTACCAAGGCGTAACTTACACGGAGACCACGACACTCACAGCATTCGAGGATTGCCAATTGTACAATGTGACGGTAAAGCCTGCCGACGGCGATTTCTCAACTATCCACGAACTCAACAACGTTAGCGGCAAGGTAGGTATTGCACCTAACCCAGCCAAAGAGTTCTTCGTAGTTGTCTGCAACGAGGAGATCAGTGCAATCGACCTTATCGGCATCGACGGCCAATTGGTGATGAGCGACCACAGCGGAAATTCAAGAATCGAGACAGCTGATATTCCTGCAGGTGCCTACATTGTCAGAGTGGCCTTGAAGAATGGTGGCAATGCAGAGTATTTAAGATTGGTGATCGCAAAATAAATCCAATCATTCTTCATAAACAAAAGAGGTTGTCCGATGGGGCAACCTCTTTTTTTGTATAAAAAACACCCGATGAAATGGCATAAAAAAGGAGGCTGAACAGATGTCCGCCTCCCTGGAGTCCGAGACTAAACATATCTTCGGACTATAGAAATCGTCCTCAACCAATGGGACACACCCCTATGAAAAATGCACTGAAACAGCAGCATTGCCACAAGAGTTGAAAATTCGATGAATTGGTGGATATTGAAAGGATAACCTGTCGCATCCGTTTCGGAAAAAGCATTTCAGCCAACCATAGTAGGTTTTTATATAATCAATTCATCCTGTGTGGTCTATCGTACTTGACTTTAAAGAAAAAATAGAGTTGTCACGTACTGATGAACAAATATATAAAAATCCATAAGAACTTTAGCAATCTAAACAAATTTATTTTTTTCACAAGCCCAGAATTCTTCCTTCCCCAAAAAGCAAGCGGCAAGGTCTTTCTCAAGAGCCTGCCGCTTACATTCACTTGTCCTTATGCGTTAATTTATTATTATGGCTTACTTATAAGAGTTCTATAATTTGCGAAGCGACTTATAGAAGTCTCCTATATTTTTTTAACTCACACTGCAAAATTACAGGGAAAAGGAACAGACAACAATCCCTAATTATAGGCAAACTACACCGAAACAATAGTAAGAAATGACTACTAAGAGCTTTCCTATCGTTAAAAAGTTTTACTCCAGCAGATAAATAACCTTATTCACAGCTCTTTTTCCCTTATATAATGCTTAATTTTGCAGTAGAAACAGACATATTATGCATACTTCGAACTTAATATCTGACTTAGCGTTGATTCTGGTTTCGGCCGGACTGATGACTATATTGTTCAAATGGTTGAAACAACCCGTTGTTTTAGGTTATATCGTAGCAGGTTGCCTTATCGGGACGCACATCACTTACACGCCCACCGTCGGCTCGACAGAGGAGATTGGCAACTGGTCGGAGATTGGTGTGGTCTTTCTACTATTTGCCTTAGGTTTGGAGTTCAGTTTCAAGAAGTTGCTCAACATGGGCAAGACGGCGCTGATTGCCTCGCTGGTCATCATCTTCTCGATGATTATTTTAGGTACGATTGTCGGCCTCGCCCTCGGTTGGGGATTAACCAATAGCGTTATGCTCGGAGGCATGATTTCCATGTCGTCCACCACAATCATTATCAAGGCTTTAGACGATTTAGGGCTTCGCTCGCAGAAGTTCACCAACGTAGTTTTCGGCATCCTCATCTTGGAAGATTTGATGGCCATCCTGCTGATGGTGGTCGTCTCAACAATGGCCGCCAACAAGTCGTTCGATGGAGGGTCGCTACTGACCGACATGGACTCCCCGCTTTGGAACATCCTCAAACTACTCTTCTTCCTCACCGTCTGGCTAGTTTTTGGTATTTACTTCGTACCGACATTCTTGAAGAAGACGAAGCGATTTCTGAACGAAGAGACAATGCTGATCGTTTCTCTCGGTATGTGTTTGGCCATGGTGATGTTTGCCGTCAAGGTGAACTTCTCCGCCGCCTTGGGAGCGTTTGTGATGGGTTCCATCTTGGCCGAGACGGTAGAGGCAGACTACATCGAAAAGATCATCAAACCCGTGAAGAACCTCTTCGGGGCCATCTTCTTCGTTTCAGTCGGCATGATGATAGACTTCAATATCTTGGTGGAGTATGCTGTGCCAATCATCGTCATCACATTGACCGTCATCTGCGGACAGGTATTCTTCGCCACCTGTGGCATCCTTCTTTCGGGCCAACCGCTAAAAATTGCCATTCAATCGAGTTTTAGCCTCACACAGATTGGTGAGTTCGCCTACATTATCGCTTCGTTAGGTGCCACTTTGGGATTGATTGACGACTTCCTCTATCCAGTGATTGTTGCCGTATCGGTCATCACAATATTCGTCACGCCGTTTATGATTAAGTTGGCCATGCCTGCCTACCAATTGATAGAAGCCAACCTTCCTGCCGAATGGAAGGTATTCATAGAACGCCGCTCGTTGGCAGAAAAGGAGGCATTGGCGGAAAATGTTTGGCGCAGCCTACTTATACAGATGCTCCGCATCGTGCTGGTCTATTCCGCATTGGTGATAGCCATCATCATTTTGGCGGTCAACTACTTCATTCCTTTTGTCAAGAGTTACATTGAGGGTTGGCCCGGCGCACTGCTTGCTTCATCGCTCACCATTCTGCTCATATCGCCTTTTTTAAGGGCCATGGTGGCCAAAAAGAACCATTCGAAGGAGTACAGATACCTTTGGAACGTTTCACGCTATAATCGCGCACCTCTCATCATTCTCATCGTCCTTCGTTTTATGTTGGCAATGGCGTTCATCAGTTTTGTGCTGATGCGCACGTTTGACGTGGCGATGGGCCTTTTGATTGTCGTAGCGGGCTTGCTCGTGGTGTTGATGATGATCTCCAAGCGTTTGAAATTCCACTCCATCATTATGGAGCGCAAGTTCTTCTATAACCTCAACTCGCGTGAATACGAAATGTCCAAGACGGAACCGGGCACGATTTCTCCGTTCAACAAAGGTAATTTGGCAATGCACCTTTCGGTTTACGATCTTCATTTGGCCGATTTTGAGGTGTCGGCAAACTCTAATTGTGTAGGAAAGGAGTTGAAGGCCCTCAACTATAGAAAACGCTTGGGCGTACACGTCGTGTCCATCATCAGAGGTCAGGAGCGCATCAATATCCCTGGAGGAAACGAGCAAATCTTCCCGACAGACAAACTTCTTGCCTTAGGCACCGACGAACAACTCAAAGCCTTCGAAACGGAACTATCTTCGAAACGCACCGTTACCGAGCATAAGGAGGTGGGACTTGAACAAGTGGAGATAGACAAAAACTCTGTTTTGATTGGGAAAAGCATCCTTCAATCAGGCATTCGTGACAAGGCTAAATGTCTTGTGGTCGGCATCGAACACGAAGGCGTTTTGTCGATGAATCCGGACATTTCCACCGTCTTCCAAACCGGCGATTTGGTCTGGATCGTAGGCGAAAGCGAAAAGATCAAGGAGATGATGCATATCCAAGCCGAAGACACGATATCGATTGTGGATGCGCAATAAGGTTGGGGGCCACAAAAGGCAACACGATTAATTACAACATACCATATATCTTCTCAATTAATGTCTCTATTTCTCCGGCATAATAGTAGGGCAAGTTGTATAACATAAATCGGCAATCTGAATACTGATTCTTAACAGCAACTTCATCCTCAGAATAGGGACTATTCCAAAAACGGAATGCCCTACCCAATTTCGATTCCGTCATAAAAAGATGCAACGATTTCAAATGTGCATTATGTCCACTCTTCACCTCTATCGGGAAAAGTCCATATAATGGATGATTGTACAAATAATCCAATTCTGCCTGCGAATTCCGATCCTCTCTCACCCAGAAACTCCTCGCACTTAAAAACATAGGATTATGAGCAAGCAACTCCTGCCCCACGATATGCTCAGCCTGTTTCCCTCTCCAAGAATCTGTCACATCCGTCTTGCCAAATAATTCCGACTGCACGCCTGCCGCAAAATTCATCAGCCCTGTATCCAGCCACATCAACTTAGGCCGTTTCTTCATGTCTGGCATAATTGGCACATTTAGCGCCGTCGTGGGATAGACCAATTCCATTAGCATAGTTTTCTCTAACATACGCATCGCTTCAGCCACATCTCGACTCTTATAGTTGGATTCTGCAAAATTACCAAAAACGATTCGCTCACCAGCATACGTCCACCCTTTCGTGATAATCAAACGTAGGATCTGCCGCATAATTGTCTTTGATTCATACTTTTCCACATCATCCATATACCCAGCCAACAAGGACTGATAGACATTTCGCAACGAAACAATATCCCTGCTCTCGGCATATTGCGCAACGGCCTGAGGCATTCCTCCCACTAAAACATATTTGTTAAAGAGTGACATCACCTTCTCATGAAGCAACATCGGAACAGAAACGTTCTTTACCATATCCGCCAAAGCGTTCTCTCCCATTGCATTCAAAAACTCTCGGAAAGAGCAAGGACGCAAAGCCATATATTCAACTCGTCCCACAGGAAAAGAAAGATTGACATTAACAAGTGTTTCCAACAAAGAACCTGCCGCCACGACACATAATTCAGGAATCTCCTCATAAAAGTAACGAAGCATCTTAATCGCTAACGAGGAATTCTGAATTTCATCAATAAACAATAACGTTTCTGACACCTTTTTAGGTTTACCCTTCACTGCCAACATCAACTCAAACAAATCGGAGATATTTTTTTCTTCTCGAAAAATATCCAAATCCTCTTTGACATCCAAGTTGAAATACAAGAATACATCGAATTCCTTCCCGAATGACTTAATCAAGGTAGTTTTCCCTACCTGTCGGGCACCTCGCAATACCAAAGGCTTACGATCACGTTTCCTTCGCCATTCTCTTAGCCATTTTATTGCCTCTCGCTCTAACATAAATAATCACTTTAATTCAAACCTCTGTATTTCACTGCAAAAATAATATAATTTAGCACAAATCCAAACATCAAACCACCCATTTTTATACACAAATCCAAACATCAAACCGCCCGTTTTTATACACAAATCCAAACATCAAACCGCCTATTCGATTACACAATCCACCATTTTCCAAAACCGGCGATTTGGTCTGAATCATAGGCGAAAAAATCAAGGAGATGATGCATATCCAAGCCGAAGACACGATATCGATTGTGGATGCGCAATAAGGCAGATGCTTTCTTGATGATATTGTAGGGGCGGTTGCCTTGTGCCCGCCCTTTTATTCATTATGCCTGGATAATATCTGGAAGAACATATCCAACTTATCATTTAATATCAATTCATCGGGAAATTCACTCTCCTGAATGAGTTCCAAAACACGTTCGTGACGGCCGACGTCAAAGGAGATGTGGGCATCACTACCCATGATGACAGGCACTTCGTATTTTTTGCAAAGCCTCAACACTTCCAAATTGTTTCCGCGGGCAAATTCCTTATGTCGATCAGGGTTCAACGAACTATTGTTGATCTCCAGAATAGTACCATACTCCTTGGAAGCAAGTACGATAGGTTCGAATAGCAGTTCGGCGGTTCCATCGGCGGGATGACTAATAATGTCGATCTTCTTGTTCTTTATCACGTTGATCATTCCCTCCGTATTCTCCTCGGTAGTGCCTTGACGATAACAACGCCCGTGCATTCCGGCAATGCGGATGTCCAATTTGTCGATATCCTCCTCTTCCAAATCCAGCGCACCCGTATAATCCAAGATGTTCAACTCTGCCCCCATGAGAATTTGCACTCCGTACATTTCACGCGGAATGATTCCGAAGTTGCGGAAATACATAGGGTGACAAGCATCAGGCATAGCGGGGCCGTGATCTGTAATGCCTAAGAGTTTGATTCCTTTTCTTGCGGCTGCTTGCGCCATTTCTTGAATAGTGCTGTAAGCGTGCCCGCTCACCACCGTATGCGTATGTACGTCGAGAATAGCTTTCATAATCTCTCCTTTTTGAGGTTTCTTACAATAACTTTATTTCGGCAAGATAAAGATAGTGGTCGTCTTCGTAAACTTTCTTACAAGAGAAGCCATGAAGTTTTGCACACTCCTCCAACTTCTCATAATCGACGAAAACCCAATTGAATGGATTGCCTTTTTTCCCGTTGAATTCGAATGTATATTCCAACTCACCATAATAACTGCCGTTTAGGTCAATCATTACACTGCCATCTTCTTCCTCAAACAAATAAATGAGGTCGGACGAATCCAACAATATTTTTCCGCCAGGGTTCAACAACTTCTTGGCTTGGATGAAGAACGAAGAGAGATTGTTCAGTTTCCCCACGATGCCTACACCATTCATCAGCATAAGGATTGTATCGTAAGTTGCCCCGCTGTATTGGAAGAAATCAGCCAAGATGGTCTTCTCGATGCCACGCTGCTGCATCACCTCGACGGCCCCCTCCGAAATGTCGAGCGCCGTTACATTCCCTCCGTGCTGCTGAAGATAGAGCGAATGGCTTCCTGCACCAGCACCTACATCCAACACGCTACCCGAACAACGCTGCAAAGCCAAACGCTCGGCTTTAGGCATCTCCTTGTAATCTCGAAAGAATGTGGAAATGGGCCACTCTTCCGTCTCTGCTATGTCACTTTCCACTACAAAAACAGCCTTTTTATCGCCATTTATGTAAGCTTTTAGTCCATCGCCATATACATCTTCTTTCATCATCATACTATTAGAGGTTTTCTTTCAATTTCCCCGATCTTTTAATTTTACAGGGGAAAATTCCTCGACTTGCAAAGCAATTTTGGAAAGTCCCCTGTAACCGCTTTCACAAAAATACAAAATGGGACGAATATACAAATCTCGGAGTGACATTATTTTCGTGCAAAATGCCAAACCCCTGTTTTTATGTTTATCTTTGCCGTAGGGTTGATTATCACCCCTCGCGACTTTTGGGAATAAAGGGAATGCCCCATAAAATTTTGTCAACTAATTCAAACACTGAAAATGACGGATTCATCGAAAAAACAATTGACGCCAGACGATTTGATTCCTGGTGGCTCAGGCTATAAAAGGCTCCTTCCTACCACTATGGAGGAGATCTCCCTTTCGCCCGATGGGACGACAGTGCGTTACAAATTTAGCGAGGTCTATCAGGAGGTGTCGTTGTCGGATGGCTCCACCTTTTGGCAGTTCGGTGTAGATACCCTAAACGGCATCATTTTCAATGCTGGCAAGATGGAACTTCAGAAGTCGCTGCCCACACTTCATTTTTTGGAACGAAACAGAGCAGAGGCGTGGATGAAGTTGAAGCAGGAGATATGGTTTGTCAATTGTCAGACAGCCCAACTACTTCATCGTATCCAACTTCTTCCTGAGTGGGAAAACCTCCTTTTCAACGAAGAAAAGAAACTCTTCTCTTTCACTTGCCGAGGTGACCTCTCCTTGCTTCATCTAAGCGGAGAAACCACCCTTGTCATGAAACAGCCATCCCCAGATGTATTGGCGGGAGGCATACCTTCGCGGTATGAGTTTGGCATCGAAGAGGGGGCTGTCTGGTCGCCTAAAGGCAACAAACTTGCCTACTATATTGTCGATCAAACCGCCGTCACCTCCTACCCTTTGGTTAAGATTCAAGAACCAATAGCGACTCTTGACGCCATCAAATATCCGATGGCAGGCACACCCAGTGAGACTGTCCGTATGAGTATCTTTGACCTTGAATCACAAAAAAACATCGAATTGGAAAGTTCCGACTGGCAAGAAAGTTATCTCACTTGCGTAACCTGGAGTTCCGATGAAAAGGCTATTTTCGTAGCCGAAGTAGATAGGCGACAAAAGCATTGCCGAGTGATGAGTTTCGACGCATCAACTGGCCGACGCATAGCCTCCCTTTGGGAGGAAGAGGAGGAAAAATATGTTGAGCCTCAACACCCGTTACTATTCATAGACGAAAAACGATTTGTTTGGCAAAGTCGTCGGGACGGGTTCAACCACCTCTACCTCTATGACATATCGGGAAAACTACTTCGCCAACTGACCCGAGGCAACTTTGAGGTGACTCAACTTTACGGCTACTGCCCTAAAAGCGACGAACTGCTCTTCCTTTGCACGCAATCCTCACCACTCAATCGAGATGCGTGTGCCGTCTCCATTACAGACGGGAATATAAGGAGACTTGTAAATGACGAAGGCGCCCACACCCTATTCATAGCATGGGAAAGCGGCGATTTCATCGATAGTTTTTCATCCATAAACACACCCAACAGAATTACCCTCCACAACCTTTTCAACGATGAAACAGAGGTTCTATATTCGGCCGAGAATCCATACGAAGGGTATGACTTTGCGATTGAAACAGAGATTGGTTCTTATGAAAAAGAGGGGGACGAAATCTTCTACCGCATTGTCCGGCCGGCGAATATAGAAAAAGGCAAACGATACCCGTTGGCCTACTATGTCTATGGGGGGCCACACGTGCAACTCATCCGCAACGAATGGATGGCAGGCACGAAAGGTTTTGAATATATGATGGCGCTAAATGGCTATGTGGTGATGTCCATAGATCCCCACGGGTCGGACAATCGAGGCAAGGCGTTCGAGCAGAAGATATGGCGTAACATCGGGGCTCAACAGATGGAAGATTACCGCTACTCCATTGAGTGGCTTCTTCGCGAGAAAGAGTATATAGATGAAAAACGGATGGGCATCTACGGATGGAGTTTCGGTGGTTTTATGGCCACACGCCTGATGCTGCGTTGTCCGAACCTCTTCGCGTTTGGCGTGGCGGGCGGTGCCGTCATCGACTGGGCATTCTACGAAGTGATGTACACCGAACGCTACATGGAGACGCCGGCGCTCAATCCCGAAGGTTTCAAGGAAAACAATCTCTGCCACTACATAGATGATTTAAAGGGCGATTTGCTGCTTATCCATTGCGACAACGATCCCGTTGTACTTTGGCAAAACACATTGACCTTCTTAAAAAAGGCGACCGAAGCCGACAAACAAGTGGACTACGCCGTCTATCCAGGTCACCAGCATAATGTACAAGGAAAAGAACGGGTACACCTTATGAAAAGAATCTTACGATATTTTAATATGCATTGACAACTCTTGTGATTTGTAAACAAATTACGATTGCCACGTGATTTTCCGTTAACTTTTGTCAGTTGTCTTAAAAATTGCTATTTTTGTACATTAAAATAAAAATACATTAATGGCAACAGGTATTGATTACATATCGATTGACGATATTAAGAAGATTCTCTACAATGGAGAGAAGTTGTCTTTCAGCGACAACATTTTAAACAAGGTAACAGAAAGTTTCAACTTTCTTGAAGAATTTTCTAAGGAGCGTGTGATTTACGGAATCAACACAGGATTTGGTCCGATGGCTCAATGGAAAGTGAGTGATGCCGAGCGCATTCAGCTTCAATACAATATTATCCGTAGCCATTCAACAGGTGCTGGCGCTCCATTGCCAGATATCTATGTTAAGGCAGCTATGATTGCCCGTGTAGGTACTTTTATTCAAGGCGAGTCTGGTGTACACGTTGGATTAGTAAAACTACTTACAGAATTCATCAACAACAACATTTATCCATTCATCCCTGAGCATGGTAGTGTAGGTGCCAGCGGTGACTTGGTACAATTGGCACACCTCGCATTGACATTGATCGGTGAGGGTGAAGTCTTCTACGAAGGCAAGCGCCAGCCAACTGCAGAGGTGATGAAGAAGTTAGGACTCAAGCCTTTCGAAGTTCACGTCCGCGAAGGTCTTTCCGTTACAAACGGTACTTCATTTATGACGGGTATCGGTTTGATCAACCTCTTCGATGCCAAGAACTTGTTCAAGTGGGCAATCTATGCTTCGGTCATGTTGAACGAAATCGCTTCATCGTATGACGACTTTATGCACGAGAAGTTGAACCAAGTTCGCCGTCAAGAAGGACAACAGAAGGTGGCTAAGATGATGCGTGACATTGCCGCATCAAGCAAGTGCTTGTTGAAGCGTGAGGACCACCTATATAAAAAGACAGAAGAGCAACAACAAGATGTCTTCAAACATAAGGTACAACCTTACTACTCATTGCGTTGCATCCCTCAGATTTTGGGTCCTGTCCTTGAGGTTATTGAAAATGTAGAGCGTGTCTTGGTGAACGAGGTGAACTCAGCCACTGACAATCCGATTGTGGATGTTGAGAATCAGACGGTTTACCATGGTGGAAACTTCCACGGCGACTACGTTTCATTCGAAATGGACAAATTGAAGATTGCCATCACCAAGATGACTATGTTGATGGAGCGTCAGATGAACTATCTGTTCCACGACCGCATCAACGGCATTTTGCCTCCTTTCGTAAACTTGGGAATTTTGGGCTTGAACTACGGTTTGCAAGCTTCCCAATTCACAGCAACCTCAACTACCGCAGAATGTCAGACATTGTCTAACCCAATGTATGTTCACTCCATCCCTAACAACAATGACAACCAAGATATCGTCAGCATGGGTACGAACTCAGCCTTGATCGCTAAGCGCGTGGTTGAGAACTCTTACCAAGTGATGTCTATCCATTTCATGGCGATTGTTCAAGCCGTTGATTGTTTGGGAATCCAAGATAAGCTTTCTAAGGAGACGAAGAAGATTTACGATGACATCCGTGCCTTCTTCCCAGTGTTCAAGGATGATACGACTAAGTATGAGGACATTGAACACGTCATGGCTTATTTGAAGGCGGCATTGAAATAATAAAAGGGGCATTCTAAATGCACCTACATGTTAAACATTAAAAATCGGGGAATCTATAAAATCCCCCTCAATTGAATATGAAAGTTGCACTCGTAACAGGAGGCTCAAGAGGCATAGGACGTGCGTGTTCTGTGAAATTGGCCGAGATGGGTTATTATATTTTGATAAACTATCAATCAAACGAGACTGAGGCCAACAATACATTGGCTTTGGTCCGCGAGAAAGGTTCGGACGGTGAAATCATCCGCTTTGATGTTTCTAAGAAAGAAGAGGTTGAAAACGCCCTTACCCAATGGCAAGAGGCACATCCGGACACCTATATTGAGGTATTGGTCAACAACGCAGGTATCCGCCGCGACAACCTTTTGATTTGGATGACCGACGAAGAGTGGGATAAAGTGTTGAACACCAGTTTGAACGGCTTTATGTACACCACCCGCGTAGTTTTGAAGAATATGTTGGTGAAGAAATATGGCCGCATCGTCAATATGGTATCCCTCTCCGGTTTGAAGGGATTGCCTGGACAGACGAACTATTCGGCTGCCAAGGGTGCAGTGATTTCAGCAACGAAGGCACTTGCCCAAGAGACGGCAAGAAAGAACGTTACGGTCAATGCCGTGGCACCAGGATTCGTCCGTACAGATATGACGCAGGATTTGGATGAGGCTCAACTCAAAGTTCAGATCCCAATGCACCGCTTCGGTAACCCTGAAGAGGTGGCTGCCGTTGTCGGCTTCCTTGCATCAAAGGATGCCTCTTATGTGACGGGCCAAGTGGTTTCAGTAAACGGAGGTTTATATACATAGTAGATTAAGAATGTTGCGTAGAGTTGTCATAACAGGAATCGGAGCCTACTCTTCCATCGGCAAAAATGTCGATGAAGTGGCTGATTCTTTATACGTCGGCCGTTCAGGCATCGGATTGGATCCCGAGCGCAAGGCGATGGGTTACCGCTCTTCGTTGACCGGTATGCTCACGCTTCCGGACATTCGTGGCTTTGTAGATAGGCGTCAACGTCATAGCCTTCCGGAGCAAGGTTATTACGCTTGCGTAGCGGCGCAAGAGGCGTTTGGCATGGCAAAAATCGATGCCGACTTCATTCAGAATAACGTAGTTGGAGTCTTGATGGGAGGCGACTCAAGTGCGGCGCCGATCATCAATGGAATCGACGGCATCCGCGAGAAAGGCACAACGCTTTTGGTCGGTTCGGGTTCCGTTTTTCAATCCATGACCTCCACCGTGTCGATGAACCTTTCCGTCATTTTTAAATTGAAAGGCATCAACTTCTCCATTGCGGGAGCATGTGCGAGCGGCTCGCATGCCATCGGTATAGGATATACCCTCATCCAAAGCGGGTTGCAAGATTGCATCCTTTGCGGAGGATCACAAGAGGTGAACAAATATTCGGTCGCAAGTTTCGATGGAATCAGCACTTTTTCAGTTCGAGAGGAGGCACCGGAGAAAGCTTCACGCCCTTTTGACCGCGATCGAGACGGCTTGGTTCCAAGTGGTGGAGCAGCCGCTTTGGTGCTGGAATCTTATGAGTCGGCGGTACGCCGTGGCGCACCGATACTGGCAGAAGTGGTCGGTTATGGTTTCTCATCATGTGCTGATCACATCTCCATCCCGAATGTCAACGGTCCGCAATCGGCTATGCAAATGGCCATTTCAAGGGCAGGATTGGATTTGAAAGATATTGACTATATCAATGCTCATGCCACTTCCACATCAGTGGGTGACACCAACGAGGCGAAAGCCATTTCCGCCCTTTGGGGAGACAAAACACCATTGGTTTCATCGACAAAATCCATGACAGGCCACGAATTGTGGATGTCAGGAGCCAGTGAGGTGGTCTATTCCATTCTGATGATGAAGCGTGGATTTGTAGCCAAGAACCTCAATTTCGAGAATCCCGACGAGTATTCGGCTCGATTGAACATCGTGGCAGACACGAAAGAGATGCAGGTCAATACGATACTCTCCAACTCATTTGGATTCGGTGGCACCAACTCAAGTTTGATTATAAAAAACATTTAATTATATCTAATATGACAAAAGAAGAAGTTATAGAGAAAATTAACGCCGTATTGGCAGAGGAATTCGAAGTAGAGGAGTCTGTAATCACACCAGACGCACCTTTGATGAAGACTCTTGACTTGGACAGTTTGGACTTGGTGGACGTAGTTGTGCTTGTAGAGCAAAACTTCGGCATCCGTTTGAAGAATTCTGACTTCGTCGGAATCACTACTTTCCAAGAGTTCTACGATCTTTTGAATTCTAAATTAGGAAACTAATATGTCAAAATGGACAGGTAAGTCACGCGGCGGAAACTTTGGGCACTCTTTCTTCATCTCCCTACTTAAGTATGGAGGTAGAGGGGCTGCCTACACTTTTCTGCTCTTTGTCGTCCCTTATTATGTCCTTTTTGCACCGTCGTCAACCAAAGCGAGTTGGCGCTATTGGCGTCAAATTCACCATTTGGGCAGGTTCGCCTCTTTTCGCAAACTTTTTGTCCACTACTATCGTTTCGGCCAGATTATCATAGACAAGATAGCGGCGATTTCGACGATGGATTCGAAGTTTGAGTACGATTTCAAAAATTATGACGCCTTCCTCAAAATATTAGACGGAGGGACCGGTGTAGTGATGATTGGTGCCCATTTTGGCAATTGGGAGATCGGAGGCCAATTCTTCGGAGATTATGCCCCGAAACTTAACTTGGTGATGTATGATGCCGAATATCAAAAAATCAAGGAGTGTTTGAATTCCGTGATGGGTGAAAAGGCCTACCATGTCATTCCGGTCAACGAGGATGAATTTTCGCATGTCTTCAAGATTAAGAACGCGTTGGACAACTGCGAATATGTTTGTTTCCAAGGCGACCGCACGATTAACGAAAAGCACCTTCTTTCCGCCCAACTGATGGGCAAAGAGGCGAAATTTCCAGCAGGTCCGTTCCAGATTGCTTCCCGTTTCAAAGTTCCCGTTGTCTTCTACTTCTCAGAAAAGGAGAGCCGCAACAAGTACAGTTTCCGCTTTTTCATTGCCGAACCAGTGAAGCGTACGAAGGAGACGAAACCGGAGGATGCGCTATTAGCTCAATATGTCGCTGTATTGGAAGAGCGCATGAAATGCCACCCGGAGCAATGGTTCAATTTTTATCCGTTCTGGCCGGAGTTAGAATGACGAGACTCGTATAAATTCGATTTAAGCGATAATTTTATGGAGGGAGATACAATGTTCAGCCCAGCCCACTTTCTGCAGCCTGTGGCTTCAAATGAGGCCATTCTCGACCTGATTCCGCAACGACCACCTATCGTAATGGTCGATGCCTTTTATGGTGTGGACGAAATGACTTCCTATTCGAGCTTGACGGTCCATGCAGACAATGTCTTTTTCGAAGGCGGAAAACTCCGTGAACCAGGCTTGGTAGAGCACGTAGCGCAATCGGCCGCGGCACGCGTAGGCTATGTCTGCCAATTGGAGAAACGCCCCGTTCCTGTCGGGTTCATCGGCCAAGTAAAAAATTTCAAGATTCATGCCCTCCCTTCAGAAGGCGACAAACTCTGCACAACAGTCAAGATTGAAAGCGAATTTGGAGACATCTCCATCATCACCGCCACCACCTACGTAGAAGGTAATCTTATGACAGAGTGCGAAATGAAGATTTTCTTACAGTAGGGGCAACCCTTGTGGTTGCCCTTTTTATATTTTGACCCTTGTGGTTGACCTTTTTATTTTTGACCCTTGTGGTTGCCCATTTAGGGCGGGCACAAGGTGGAGATTCACCAGGGCGGGCACAAGGCGCCGCCCCTACAGGCCCTTTATTTCCATCAGACTTAATGAGCCGTCTTCTCCGCTTTCTACGATAGCAAAATCCTTTTTTTGACCATTCTCGACATAAGAGATGCCAATGTTTGGAATCGTTCCGAACATAGTTCCTTGGACTCTAACCCGCTCGTCTGCCGAAAGGTTTTGCAAAGCGAATTTCTCCTCACTGGAGAATTTGATCTCCCCCATCTCGTTAGCCTCAACGAAAGTAAGCGCAAGGAGTTTAAAATCTGTTATCACATTGTCCGTCATAATGGCGAATTGAGCAGAGCCATTTTCTGAAAGAGCGACATCGTGAGTCTTTCCGCTCCATTCATTTCTTGCCCATTCAACCGTCACTTTCGCAGGTACATCCGCCTTGGGCTCTATGACCGAAACCTCCTCTTGGGGCAATAGCGTCTGAACTTCACCCGCATTGTTCTGATTGGACGTACAACTGACAAAAACACCCGCCAACATCCATCCAAATAGTTTTGCTTTCATCTTTTCTTTGTTTAAATAATAAAAAAGACCCCAACTTTCATCGGGGTCTTATGATTGTACGTATGATTGAAATCAAGCGCCGATTGCCTTCTTCCAATTTTCAAACTCCATTTTCTCAGCAAGACACTTGTCTCCGTCCACACCGATAACCGTATCAAGGAAGTTGTTCATGTGCTCGATAGTACCCTTGCGCTCTTCAGCAGAGAGTCCGCTCAACAATTGATTAGCCTCTGCAGCCAATTGCTCAATAGTATATCTTTCAGATGTAGCCGAACGAATGATGTCACTAATCTCTTCGTCCATACCACTTTGAGCCTTTAGAAAACCAATAAACAAATTGACAAATGCTCTCTCCTTGTCATCATAGTTGCCATCTACAGCACCAAAATGCACACCCAACTTTGCCACCAACGTGGCGAATTTTACCTTATAGTCCATTGTTATATTTGTTTATTTCTTGTTTGCCATAATTACTTTCAAAATAGAAGCCGCACCTGTTGCCATTGAAGCGATGTCTGAAATGGACATATTTCCAAGTGGACCTGCACTGCCTGCTTGAGCACCCATGTTACCCATGCCCATGCCGCCTTTATTGCCCATCGCACTGCCCAATCCGTTTTTAAGCACAGCGTTGACAATTGTACCGATAAGATCACCAGAACCAGAACTTGCACTAGTGTTAGCGCCACCCATTTGTCTGAGGATAGAAGCTATATCAATACCACCATTGCTGACACCCATATTAGAGCCACCGTTAGCCTTAGAAAAAGCTTGGATAACACTCATAATGTCAATTCCCCCCATTGGATTATTGGCTGACGAAGAAGAAGTTCTTCCATTAGAAGCCACTCCATTCAATACAGTACCTAATACGTCAATTAAACTCATTTTACTCTATTTTTAAGGTTTATAATAGTCGTTTTATTTTTGTAAATATACGAATTTCTATAGAATGGGAAACACTTTGATGAAATTTTTATTGAGGCCCTCTAAAAAATGTTCTGCAAGAACGATCAACGGTAAAAAGAATTCAATTGCTTCATCCAACGGTCAAATTGCGCAGAAGAGACATGATAATCTTTCAAAGGCGTCATGTCGGCGGTAAAGACTTGGAATCCACCGCCCGGCAACTGCTCAAAAATCGTATCGTTCCGACCTACAAAGGCGAAATTCAAATGGCTGCCCACCAGTTCCTCATCGCGGTCGTCAGTATCGGTCAACAGCGTTCCCATACTGTAATCTTTCGATGAATTGGCCACTCCCAACTCATTCATCAAAGTAGGTATAAGGTCGTAATGCGTGGTACGGTGGGTGAATTTTTCACCTTTCGGCATTTCGGTTTTCAACCCTTTAGGCCAATGTACCATCAATGGAACTTCCAACTGCCATTTGGAGAAATTGCTGTTATGCCCCCAGAAATTCCGATGGTTTTCATTGAACTCCTGAGCATGGTCGGCCGTAAGTATCACAATGGTATTGTCCAATGCCCCAACATTTTTCAGCGAATCAAGCACCTGCCCAATCAGCAAATCGGCTTCGTAGCAACAATTGCGATAGAGGTTGAAGAAGGGCGTCGGATCTGTATCATTGTTGAGACTGGCGAAATCGGCATATTCCCAAGCAGGCGTGAAATGCGTGTTTTTTTCGGCAGGCACACGATAACTGTGCGGCAAGTCGTAGAAAAGGAATGCAAAGTAGGGCCTCTCCGCCTTTTGCAACGCAGGCAGGTCGCGCAAGAAATTGCAAGTCAACTGACTATCCCGAAGAATAGCCGTTTCCCCCTCGGTTGAAACCGTCAAATCGGGTACTTCCGAAAAGATGACCCTCGCAAAATCGGGGTTCTGCAACGTGGCACTTGGATAGGCTTTGCAATCGTAGTCCAAATCAAGAAGGCGGCGGACAAAAACCGGTTTGACACGAGCCGCTTCAAAATCTTCCCAATAGTAACAAGACAACCCGAAAAAGAGGCTGAAAACTGCACTGCGCGTACCGTTGCTGGCACTGAAGTGATTCGTAAATTCGGTGTTTTCATCGGCAAAACGGCAAGCGTTCGGCATACATTCCGGAGTAAAGGCGCGCTTGTTCCAACTGTCCACCAAAATCATCACGATATTGGGCAACGAATCGGGCTGTACCACCTCCAACGAATGTTTGGGATAATTTACCGAAGTTCCGGTCGTCAGTTCGCGACTCTCCCCTTCCTTTATGCCGAGGTTACGACAAAGCCCTCTGGCAGTCATCGGATAATAGTATGGCAAAATTCGGGCACTGGTCATTACGCCGAAATCGCATTGGAACGCACTCACCATATGGATGCCGTGCGCCAACAAGGTACATAACACGATAGAGAGTAACAGAGGAAGGCCATAGCACTTACCTTTACGACTTATCATCCAATCGACCACCCGCCAAGCACCATAAGCACCAAGTGAGATGACAACCACTGCCCCCACTTCTTTCGCATAAACCATCGGTGAAAAGGCGAAAATTTCTCCCGCGCCTGGCCCCAACACCATATTCATCACAAATCCATTGATGTGGAAGCGATAAATAGCGTAAACATTACTGTCCAACCATAAGAAATAGAGTAAAACCGTCAACAAGACGCCCCCAATCCATCGAGCAATTTTGTTTTTCCCAAAAGCAGTAGGAATCAAACTACCTAATAGAGGAATGATGCCAAGGCAAGCCGCATGACTCACACAAGAGGCCAAATAGAAAATCCAACCTCTAACATCCAATTGTTCAGTCACATCACTGCGGAATAACTGGACTACAAAAAAGAGAATCATTGCAATTACGGCAAGAGCATAGTACGCCACACAACTTTTTAACAATTTCTTCATTGGACTTTCTATCGTTTATCGAAATCTGACTTTTAAAAGATATTATGATTTTCCACAAAATTACTACAAATTGTTAAAATCGACAAAATTTAAAAACTAACTCATGACGTCCTCAAAGTAAGAAGATAGGCAGTAGCCATATCGTCTTTGCCTTGCAAAAAAAATTTTCCATTGATCTAATTACATCTACTTTCCCAATTTCTCCGATGAAATCTATGTTTTTTTTTAAAAACATCTGATTTTAAAGATTATGCAACGCACATTAAATAAAGTTAAGGCGACACAAAATGTTAAAATCCTTTTGTTATATTTGCTATATGAAAAGGAAGAGCATCATATTATTGGGCATTATCATGGCTGTATCATTCTTCGGATTGATTATCTTGCAGGCCAAATATATGAAACTGACGGCAGATATGCGGTCGGAGCAATTCGATGAATCTGTAAAGAAAAGCCTTTACGGCGTTGCGCGCATGCTGGAGGAGGAGGAGACGCTCTTGTATTTGAACAAGAACCTCACCACCCCATCAGGAAGAACGAAGATTACAACCACGACCTCGTTCAATTTTGACTCACACGGATTAAGCCGATTGGGAGACACAACCAAAAGTTACTCCTGCACAAGAGTCAAACCGAAAGTCTTCATCTCAATGAAGCACGGTTCCAATACCATTCAAGAGTCGTCACGCATCCTGCAAAATAAACTTCGCGAACGGTTCATTCACGAAAGAGCATTGCTCGACGATATTTTGATACGCTTGTTGAGCGAATCGTACGTACGGCCTATTCAAGAGAGGATAGACTTCCAACAGGTGAACGAGATTTTGGACAGAGAGTTGGACAACAACGGTTTGAACCTCCCCCACTATTTCAGCGTCATCGACAAGGAAGGAAAGGAGATATACAAAAGCAAAGGATATGAATCGGAGGACGGTGGAGACAATGATTCGGAATACTATACACAGATTCTATTCCCCAACGACCCCAGTCCGCAACCCAACTATTTGAGGGTATATTTTCCTACCCGCCAAAACTATATCATGGGTTCGCTCACTTTGCTGATTCCGTCAATTATCTTCACGGGCCTGCTGCTCTTCACCTTCTGCTTTGCGATGATTATCATCTCACGCCAAAAGAAGCTGTCCGAAATGAGGACAGACTTTATGAACAATATGACGCATGAGTTGAAAACGCCCGTTTCATCGATTTCTTTGGCTGCCCAAATGCTGAATGACACAAGCATACCGAAGACGCCAGCCATGATTGAACAACTCTCCGGAGTGGTCAGCAGCGAAACGAAACGATTGACGCAACAAATTGAAAAAGTGCTCCAGATGTCCATCTTCGAAAAGGAGAGTTCGGCACTCAAACTCATCGAAATGGATATCAACGATTTGATTATCAACATCTCAAGCAACTTCGCCATCAAGGTGGAGAATACGGGTGGAACCATTGAGACCGACTTAGATGCTGAAGACTGCTACGCATTGGTGGACGAAATCCACTTCACCAACATCATCTACAACTTGATGGACAATGCGTTGAAATACAGCAACGGGCCACTCAACCTCCACCTCAAGACTTGGAACGAGAAGGGTAACCTCCTCATCTCCGTCGAGGATAACGGTATCGGCATCAAGAAGAGCGACCAGAAGCGCATATTTGACAAATTTTATCGCGTATCCACCGGCAACCTACACAACGTAAAAGGTTTCGGTCTCGGTTTGGCCTACGTCAAAAAGGTGGTGACCGACCACAAAGGGACCATCCGCGTGGAGAGTGAACTCAATAAAGGAACAAAATTTATTATATCAATACCATTAAAAAAGTAATGTCATGGAAGAAAAGACTAGAATTCTACTATGCGAAGATGATGAAAACCTCGGCATGCTGTTGAGGGAATATCTTCAGGCAAAAGGCTATGTGACAGATTTGATGCCAGATGGCGACGCCGGCTATAAAGCTTTCGTGAAGACAAAGTATGACATTTGCGTGTTGGACGTTATGATGCCTATCAAGGACGGTTTCGAACTTGCCAAGGAGATCAGACAAATCAACGCTGAAGTCCCTATCCTTTTCCTTACAGCCAGGACATTAAAGGAAGACATCCTGGAAGGCTTCAAGATTGGAGCCGACGACTATATGACAAAACCGTTCAGCATGGAAGAGTTGTTGCTTCGCATCGAGGCAATCCTCCGTCGCGTAAAAGGCAAGAAGAGCAAGGACGGAGCCATCTACAAGATGGGTAAGTTCACTTTCGACACGCAGAAGCAGGTGCTCACCATCGACGACCAGGTGAAGAAACTCACCACCAAAGAGTCTGAACTGCTTGCGCTCCTCTGCGCCCACGCCAACGACATCTTGGAGAGGAACCACGCTTTGAAGACCATCTGGATCGATGACAACTACTTCAACGCACGAAGCATGGATGTATATATCACCAAATTGAGGAAACACCTCAAAGAGGACCCATCCATCGAGATTATCAACATCCACGGCAAGGGTTACAAGATCATCATCCCTGAAACAAATAATTGATTGGAATAGAAGGAATGAAAAAACGGACAGCCCAAAAGGCTGCCCGTTTTTTTGTAGGAATCTACCGATGAAGGGCTCATGCAACCACAAGGGTTGCCCCTACGCACGCAACTCCAATATTATCTCAAAATCCTTGACAGAGAGGTCTTCGTCTATTCCGCCTATACGGAAACCGTCTGAAGTGGTCTCGCAAAAGATATATTTCCGGCTGGCTATCTCCACATACATATCGCTCAACTTCTTCTTGTTTTGCAAGAGCACCTGCCAACGCGGATCATATTCCACGCAAATGGCAGCATGGCGCTGTTTGTAGGAGAGCATATACAAAACATTATAGCCCATCAAATGGAACAAGGAAGCGGCCAAAAACGACTTGCAATCGCAATCGCCTCGTCGGTCGTACAACGTCTCGTCAGGGAAACGTACATACTCGCGAATGTTATTGATCTCGCCACAGTCCTCATCATAAGCATATTTGATATTCGGCTCCTGCACAAAGTCAAGCACAAACTGGAGTTTATCGAACTCGCGCACACCGTAACGGCTGCATTCCCGATTGATGTACTGGACAATCTGCACCAAGTTGCTGACCGTCTCCGGATGGTTGAGCATATAGAAATACATCTGCTTCAGATTGGAGACATTATCCCGCTCGCCCACCGTCACCAAATAAGGGTTGGCACGACGCAATTCTTCGATGTATTGGAGATTAAACCGCAAGGTCAAATGTCCCTTCAACTTCGTATTTTGAGAAGAGTCCAACGTCCAACTATAGGTCCTCGCCTCGCCGTCCTCTTTCGAGAATTTACGAGGGATAAAGGCTTTCAACTTATTATCAGATTGCAACGAAAGCAATTGATAAACCAGATAAATGATAAACAGAAATTCTGCCAACGCAATAATCGCCATATCCTTTTTGCTATAGGAACCTGCTATAAGTTCCCCCGATTTTCAACTTTTCATTTTGGGAAATCCCTTGAGAATCATCTGCCCCTCCATGAATATTTAGAGAACAAAAATAGGAAAATATCGTATCATTTCCATCAACTGGCAGAAGGGATAAGAAGCTTTTCGAAAAAAAGGTGGCAAATTGTAGAGGTCACCTTAATTCTTATCATTCAAATTATTGTTATTCACAACATGATTTCTATCTTTGCTATAAACATTAAAACAACTTGGTACTCATGCAAAAAAACACACTAATGGCTCTCCTTTTGGGGTGGGCCGCCATTCAACCTGCCTCAGCGCAAGTTGAAATCAAAGTCGACGCCAATGCCGACAATCGCCCCATTTCACCCTACATCTACGGAAAGAATGGAGCTACGAGCGATCAAAACACCGATACAAGCGAAGAAGATATGATTCGCAACCGCGAGTCGGGCCTACGATTCTCTCGTCAAAACAACGGTAACAACGCCACAAAATATAACTGGCGCAAGAAATTAACATGCCATCCAGACTGGTACAACAACATCTATCATTGCGATTGGGACAAATCGGCTAAAACATTGCAGGAAGAGTTGCCGCATGTTCAAGGAATGTATGCTTTTCAACTGATTGGAAAGGCTGCCAAGACCAACGCCTACAACTTCAACGACTGGGAATACAATAAGAGTCAATGGGGCGAATGGTGTAGCCTCGACCTTTGCGGCGGCGGATCTGCCGATGCCAATGGTAAGTTGATAAAAAAAGGAGATCCAACCCTTTATCTTGAAGATTGGCCTGCCGATTCGACCGTGGGAATATATAAGCATTGGCGCGATGACCTCGGCTTGGATATGGACCAATTCAAATATTGGAACATGGATAACGAGTTTGAAATGTGGCCTTGGACACATAGCGACCTTGTGGAAGAGAACACCAACGAGGTGTTTGAGATGATGATGCAAAACTACTTTGCCACAGCCAAAGCCATCCGTGCCATCGATCCAAACGTCAAATTGACCGGACCTGTGGCTGGAAGCGAATGGACATGGTTCACCCCAGCCAACACACAACCAACCTATAACGGAAAGAAGTATTGCTGGCTGGAATATTTCATCATGCGTTGCGCTGAAGAAGAGAAGGCGACGGGCATCAATATGCTCGATGTCATCGACATCCACTTCTACCCTGGCGATAAGACCGTGGCCGACGTGCTACAAACGCATCGCGTGCTTTGGGACACTGATTTTGTCTATCCCGGTGCCAACGGAGTCAAGACAGTCAATGGCGGCTGGGACAACAACCAAAACAAAGAATACATCTTCGTTCGATGTGAAGAATGGGTGAAGAAATATTTTGGCGCCGACCGCAAAATGACTTATGGCATTTCGGAATATAACAACACAGAAAATTACAATTCAACCATTACCGCATTATCCTACGCCTCCTTCTTGGGCGAAGGTGCCCGCCACGGCATGGAGTATTTCACTCCTTGGACATGGAAAACTGGTATGTGGGAGACGCTTCACCTCTTCGGACGTTACGCTAAAGAGATCAATATCGGTGCTACATCCAGCAACGAGAAGATGATTTCGGCCTATTCATCGATGAATACAAGCAAAGATTCAGTGACTATCATCTTGGTCAACCGTTTTGAAAATAATGAGCAAACTGTCAATCTTCAATTAAGCAACATCGACATCGCAGACGGCGATTACGAGACGCTCACGCTTTCTAATCTCCCAGACGGGGAAACCTTCGTCTCGCATTCAGAAAATGCTTTGAAGAGCCAAAAAGCATCTTTAAAAGCGAACGCCATGAGCATTACGCTTCCGCCACTATCCCTCACAGCCGTTGTCCTTTCCAACAACAGCACTTCGGAAGAGGATGTCCTGGATGCAACCAGTAACATTATCATCAGCCCTAACCCATCCAACGGACACTTCATCGTATCCAACGCAAAGAAGATCGAAAGTGTCGAAATCTTCGATTGTATGGGACAAAAGGTATTGCAGAAAGAAAACATCGGATTTGACGAAATACGCATAGACGCCAGCTATTTGAATGCGGGCATTTACTTCGTTCGCCTTTCTGGAAAGACAGGTGTGTCCACTCATAAAATCAACATCAGACAATAAAACAAAGGTAGGATGCATGGATTAGTTAGGTCCGTGCATCCTTTGTAAATTTATTTCATTTTCTGTTTGGATTTTAAAATTTCTTTACTACCTTTGCAATGAGGTTCAAATCTAAAGTTAGGCTCAGAGAAAATCATGCCCTGAATAGCTTGAGATTTAGAACCTTTTTTTATGTATATCAGTTTACCTACTCATCCCATTTAATCATACTTCAGCATCTTTTGGGAAAATAATAGAAAATCAAAATTTATGAAACACGCGTTTACTAAATTCCTTACACCAACGCTCCTATCATTGGCAACCGCTTCATTTGCCCAAGACACACTTGTCATCGATGACTTTGAAAATGGATTGAAGAAATGGAGCGGCATCGAAAATGTCAGTTTTCAAATTGTTGACAACCCATCTCCTGATGCTGTGAATAACAGCAGCAAGGTATTGAAATGCACACGAAAATCGGGTACAAAAAACTGGGCTGGCGTCATCCTTCGAGACGCCCTCACGGCCAATATAAATGCCGATGAATCGGGCTATTCTTACGCAACTGTCAAATTCAAGAAAGAATCGCGCGGCAATGTCTCCTTCAAATTGGAATCAGGCCCTGGCAACGAAACTTTTGAATCGACCGTAGCCTATCCCGGCACAAATGATTGGACCACCGTCACGTTCGACCTGAAGAGCGCACTCTACGGCTCTTATGCCGACTTCTTCGTCATGGTGGACCGTGCCGAGAGCCTCAACTCAGACATCACCATCTATATCGACGACATCACTCTCCTCAAAACGAAGAAGTTGGAGGAGGTGAACGTCGATCCTAAAGCACAGAAAGGCACAGGGGAAAAGGATGGCTACCACCTTGTTTGGCAAGACCTTTTCGACAACAACATGCTCGACAATGAGGCGTGGAACGTGGAAGTGCGCAACGACGGAGGCGGAAACAACGAACTGCAATACTACATCAAGGAGAATGTCAGCGTAGGCAATGATGGCCAAGGTAATGGTTGTCTTATCATCACAGCCAAAAGACAAAACTACGGCAACAAAAACTTCACATCGGGCCGACTCACAACTCAAAACAAAGTGAGGTTCTGCCATGGCAAATTAGAAGCCAGCATCCGCCTTCCTAAAACGGCCAATGGCCTTTGGCCCGCTTTCTGGCTCTTGGGTAACGACATACAAAGCAACAACTGGCCCAACTGCGGTGAAATCGACGTTATAGAGTTTGGGCATTCCGACGCCTTCAACAAAGGTACGCAAGACCGCTACTTCAATGGTGCTTGCCACTGGGGACCAAAGAACGGAGATGCGCACCCCAACTACTCAAAGTCAAACACTTGGAATTATTCACTTCAAGATGGTGAATTCCACCTCTATACGATGTATTGGGACGAACAGAAAATCGCAATGTATGTGGATCAAGACCGCTTCCCTGACGTAAGCCCGTACTACGAATTGAACATTTCAGACAAGAGCAATTACAACAGTGCCGGCAACTTCTTCCATCACGAGTTTTTCATTCTATTCAACCTTGCTGTCGGCGGTGATTTCTCGCACATTTATGATGCGAACGGCATTACGGCCCTCGCCCAAGGAGAGGCAAAGATGTATGTGAACTATGTGAAGATATATCAAAAGGGCATCAGCGAAGAAACCTATAACGGACCCGCTTTGCAAGAAACAGAGACCACTGTGGAATCAATCGTAAATTGTTCCGACAAGTTCGGAAAATCCGGACGAATTTTCAATGCATCAGGTATCCACATAGCCAACTATGCCGACAATGATGTGAACGAACTACCATTGCCCCAAGGCATCTACATCATAGCGCCGGACAATGGAAAAGCTTGGAAATTGAAAATCCCGTGATACGGCCCTTATAGGCGTATCATATACGCAATGCAAGGGTTCAATACATTCCTCAACAAAAAGGCGACAAAACGGTTTTAAAGCCGTTTCATCGCCTTTTTTGGTATTGAGACTCCCCATGGGAACGTCTCTACCAGTGGAAACCCCACCAAATTCTTAATTCTTAACTCTTAATTAAAAAGGTCTCTACGCAGGAATAAAATTAAACACCTTGTCGGCATCTATTTTTTTAATGGTCTCTACCAACAAAGCGATGATTTCATCGACATCTCGCAAGTCGCAAACCTCGACAGGCGTATGCATATATCGGTTTGGAATACTCAAGAGAGCCGTAGCCACGCCATTTTGAGCCAACTGAATCTTGCAAGTGTCCGTTCCGCCCGTAGCACTTCCATTGGCTACGTTCTGAATCTTGATATCTTTCTCAGCAGCCACATCTTGCAAAAGCCTAACCAAAAGAACATTGTTATCAGCACTATGACGAATGACGGCACCACCGCCCAAATTCATCTCGCCATACTTCTTCTTTTCTATGCCAGGAACGTCAGTAGCAAAACCCACATCCAAACAAAAACCAACTTGAGGATTGATGCTATATGAACTAGTTACCGCACCGCGGCAACCCACCTCTTCTTGCGAAGAAGCCACACCATAGACGCCCACTTTGATGCCCTCCGTTGAAAGAACACGAAGCACCTCAGCCACGATGAAAGCGCCGATTTTATCGTCTAACGCTTTGGACATGATGCGATTTTCACCCATGAAAAGGCAGTTATCCTTCACTGCAATCGGATCACCTATCGAAACCAATGCTTCCGCCTCTTCCCTCGTCTCCACACCGATATCTACCCAAAGATCATCCAATTCAACCGCCTTTTGGCGATCGCTGGCACTCTGCAAATGAATCGGCTTTTTGCCAATGACACCCGGAACACGACCCTTGCGAGTAAGGATCATCACCTCCGTACCAGGAACCGTCAACGCATCAATACCACCCAACTTACGGAAATAAATCAGACCCTCCTTGCTGATATACATCACTTGAAGACCGATTTCATCGAGGTGACCGCAAAGCATAATCTTAAAATCCGCATCGGGATTTATCACACCCACAGTATTACAAAGAACATCCGTTTTCGCTGGAACAAACTGAGACACATACTCTCGCCAAACAACGGCTGCCTCCATCTCATAACCCGAAGGCGAATAGGTTGACAAGAATCTTTTTAGAAAATCTAAATTCTTATCGTTTAAATACTTGTATTTCATATCTGCCTATATTTATCATTAAAAAATTAAATTTTTGATTACAAATAGGGTTTACACCCTATTCTATAAAATGCCGTCCTTTCAGGACTAAATAATATCGGAACAAAAAATTCTTAATTTTTAATTCTTAATTAAAAATTCACCGTGCCCACCGTATAAACCTCTTTTGTCTTACCCAACTGGATGGTCAAGACTTGTTTTTCCTGGTTAGGCATTCCAAAGTGAGTATAAATGGTCGCCTGTACTACAACTGGTTGCAATTGTTTTTGATTTCTCGTTCCGTAATAGTCGGCTTGTATTTTGTATTCACCCTTAATGGCCTTTTTCAAACAGAACTCTTCTGGTCCGTAACCTTGAGTAATATCATCTGAATTTCTACCTCCGATGGCTGTTTCCTTATGTTGATAATAACATTTCTCACCGTTCGGATCGGTCACCCAAAGATCTATGTCACAATCATTTGTATTCCAAGTAAGGATGATTCTAATATCAACAGGACAGTTACCCAACAATCGCTTATCGTAGGCAGACGTATCTATCTTGCCTGGGTTCAACTCAATCAACGCATTCAATTCATTGATAGCAATTTGCTGAATATTTCTAAATCGCGGATCCCATTGGGAGGAACTGACCTTATAGAGCAAATCGGCCGCTTTCTGATATTGACCTAACTCACTATAAACCATTGCCAAGTCACGATAAGACTGAGGCTCTTCTCCACGCATTTTGACTACCCGCTCGTAAACAGAAGCAGCCAAACCGTACTCCTTAAACTCTACCAACTTGTTGGCACAAGAACGAGCCACCTCCGCATCTTCCAATTTCAACTCCGCCAAATTAGATAGAATACGAATAGCCTCCTCCGTCAGTTTTTCACGATGGAAGTACTCAGCCACATCCAAATAGAAGGATGGCGAAAGTGAATACTCTTTCTTTAGTTCCAAATAGTATTCATACATTTTTTCGTTCGGAACGGACTTCAATTTAGAAAGATAAGGAACATCGGGCGTCCAATATTGAACTTCTATAGACGATACATCATTCGAAATAGCAGGTTCATTTAGACCTGTTAAGGATGATACCCCCCTTATTCTTATAGTCGGAGCAGCACCTGGCTGACCACTCGATGATGCTTGAACACCTGATCCACCACCTACAAGACTCAATGCGGCTGTTCTAGCCGATTGTCGTCGCCTTCCATAACCAACTTCTACCGCTTCTTCCACTGCGGGCGACTCAACAGACATATTTTCCGTCCTTTCGTCAACTACTACCGCCAGATCCTCTTCAACCTCCATCATAAATGCCACTTCAGATTTCGTTACTTTCTTAGGTTTTGCATTGGGATCAAAATCTGTTTTCCACCACTTCAAGAACTCGCCTCTCGCAGTCACGACATCCTTCATGTGAAGCGTATCATTAAGTACCTTTTTCGGCTTATTGGCCATGAGCCTTAAATATTCATCCTTCAACTCGTCAGGAGGAGTAATCTCATAGCGCACATAATCGCGAACAGTCTCCAAAACAATAAGCGAAGTATTGCGGGTGACAATACCAAATTCTTTCGATAAATCGATGATTTCTTGCTTATTCTTCTCAGCTTCTAAATCTAAATCAGCCAATTTGCGTTGTGCCCACAAGCGCTTCACATTATTGGCAGAAATAGGATTAATGGCGGATATATGGCACGTTACGCTGTCGGTCACTCGATTGCCATAACCAAAATAGAGGGTGATATCAGCCTCCTTCGACTTCATTATTCCCGAAGAACTGAACGACTCATTGACACGAGTAGGAACAGATGGATAAACTTCTGATATCTGGCTACCGTCATATTTAGCCTTGATGAAGCGATACTCCACATTGGTCAAAACTTTCAAAGCCTCGTCGGCATTCAAATTACAAAGATTGATGTAGGAGCCGCCATTTTTCAAGGCCAACATCTTGAGATAGAGATGGTCGGCCACAGGATTAGAATTGATAGTTATAACCGTGGCTTTTGACGATGAAATGGCGTCTTTTCCAATATTGCCCAATCCGTCGGAGAAGAAAAGAACTTCATCGCTGCCAAACTTTGAAAGATCAAGGCAACCCATCTGTGTACCACCATCAAAATTAGGCTTATTAGGATTGATAATCTTCTTTACATCAGATACTTGACATAAAGTATCCAGATGCTGTTTATAGCTGAACGTCACCAAACGAATTTTAGAAAGTCCCAAATAGTTGGCATAGCGCTCTAAAAGTTCAAAATCTTTGTTCAAATTTCTGTTATCCGACGATGAAGAAACATCATAAACAACGGTCAGCCCTTTTGCCTTTTCCCTTGCCATAGACTCCTTAGGTTTTACCGATGAATAGAGGTAAAAATAGGTGTTAATACCTGCATTCTCCGTATAGATGTTCGGAAATTCAGTATTAGGTATTTCAAAGAAAAGACCTTTCTTCAAAGTGATGTTCTTACGACTCAAATGAGAAGTATAACCTTTATCCTTAGGATTAAAATAGACATCGTCCATAGAACCTTTCGAAACAACAGGTTTGTCTTGCTCATTTCGGACATTGATTTCAAGCGTAAAATTGTTAATGTGCTGATTCGAATTGATTGGCAAACGGTAGAAGCGTTTACCGCCAGAAGTAGATAACTCCTGCTCGCAAGCCACAACTATATGGCGCGTATTTTGGGGTTGAAAAGGATAAATACGGGTTCGGAAATTGTTTCCAGCCGTCATTTCGAGCAAGCCCGGATCAACATTTTCACGCACCTTGCTTTCAAAAACCGTACGTCCCTTCTCCTTCTCCACTACTACGCCTTCGCGAAGCTTTCCATCAATGTCGAGCGCATAGCGAGAGACTGTCTGCCCTTCGGCCAACGGAAATTCAAACTCTCCCTCCAATATTCTGTTACTCGAATTGTAAAAAGTCATGTCGAATGTAGTAGTTGCCACATTTCCAACTACTTCTACATTGATTTTAAGATCATGAAGTTCAATACTTCCCTTGTTCGCTTTATTCTCCACGGTAGGAAGGCCTAATTGCGCCATCGCACCTATAGAAAAGGTCGCCCAAACTGAAAATAGCAAACTTAATTTTTTACCCACCATATGATTAATTATTTAGGAATAAACTCTATGAGATTCAAAATTAACAAACGAATATAAGTATTTAAACAATTTGAAAATGTTAAAAAACAAAAATAAGTAGGGATACCAATTGGAAAATGAAAGAAATGCGTGAAAGAAATAGGGATGGACATCTTTTTTATTTCAGAATAATTGATTAGATTTGTTTAAAGGGGTCAGAAGATCCCTAAAAGGAGGGTCGAATTATGAATACGGAGACGAATTATAATCAAGAGAAAAAGGATAAAAGAGAGTGGGCAGTGATGCACATTTTCCGCTCTTCCTATCCTGTGTTCCCGATTGGCGAATTGAAAAAATCAGAACGTCCTGATTTTCTGTTAAATACAAAAAAAGGACAGATCGGAATAGAACTGACTGAACTGAAATATGAACGCCAAGACAAGAAGTTCAACTTTCGAGCCCACGAGGATTTTTTGAGCGAAATTATGGAGGGCGCCCAAGCCATTTTTGAGGAAAATTGCGACCAAAAACTGGTGGTGGATGTGCATTTTGCCAATGAACTCGGCCCTATTCTTTCCGCCCCCTACTTTCCTGAAAAAGACGAAACTTTGATGAAACAAGGCTTGATGGAAGCCATCGTCAAAATCGTCAAAGAGAATATGCCTGAATCAACGGGTGTGAAATACAAAGTGGACCGCACATCGAAATATGGAGACTTGAACCTCCCTTCCAAAATCCAATCGATCTACATTCTCAATGTGACAGGACGATTTGAAGAAGGATTGTGGTATGCAGGCATTTCGACTATGGTAAAACCCCTTTCCATCGAAAGTATTTCGCAAAGATTGAGGGCAAAAGACCTAAAACTTCCCTTCTACAACCGAAACAGTGTCGAAAATTGGCTGGTGATTATCCAAAACAGCTTCTTGATGTCAGATTCCTACGATCCGGTACAAGCACTAAAGGCATTGAAACACTGCTATAGCAGCCATTTTGACCGCGTATTCGTCTTCGAACGCAGTGAAGGAGGTGTTACTCAACTCAGGGTAAAAAAACGCGAAAAACGGGGCGAAAATAAACTTATAGAAGATAAGAAGAGTATCATTCGAAAACTCAAAAAACAATAAAACCAAGTATAGAATTATGCAATGAGAGTTTTATGATAAAGAAATTTATTTTACTATATTTTTATTGGTTATTTTTATATTTTTCAATATATACATAAATAATAAATCAATAGTAAAAGAATTTAAAATAAGAAAATTTCACTTTTATATAAAATTCCCGATTTTTTAGATGAAATGGGCATTTTTTATCTATTTTGCGATTTTTTGCGAACAGAAATTTCAAGCCTAAAAGCTAAATTAAATACTTAATATTCAATAGTTTATAAAATATTTCAAACGAATTTAAGTCCTAATAAACAAGCTGAGATTTTCATATTCCATCAACGGCACAGAACGAATATCAAATAAGCGATTCTCACAGGGTTAACAATTCGATGAAAAAGAGAAAATAGGATTTGTTGTAAAGCAGAACGAGAAGAATGCAAATTGTTCAAAACTTAGTGAGGAGAAATTCACTGCCTTGAAAAAAGGCAAGCATTAATTCAAGCGAAATAATTAAATTTGCAGTTTGAGTTAGTGTCACTGAAAATTTTATGGAAGAAGTAGTAAATCCAAAAATTAGGGAGATTGTCCTCTCCCTTCCAGAGAGTCCCGGCGTGTATCAATATTTCAACAACAAGAATGAAATCATATACGTCGGTAAGGCCGTCAATTTGAAACGACGCGTCTCTTCCTACTTCAATAAATTTCATGACTCGATAAAAGTGCGCGTACTTGTCAAGCAAATCGCCGACATCAAGTACATCGTCGTACCAACAGAACAGGATGCGCTGCTGCTTGAAAACAGTTTGATCAAAAAGCACCAACCCCGCTACAACATCTTGCTAAAGGACGACAAAACCTATCCTTGGATCTGCGTGAAGAACGAACCCTTCCCACGCATTTTCAAAACTCGAAACGTGGTGAAAGATGGCTCCTACTACTTCGGCCCCTACACCTACATTCCTGCGATGAAAACGGTACTTGAACTGGTGCACAATCTTTATCAACTGCGCACCTGCAAACTTAACCTCACCGACGAGGGCATCAAACAAGGGCGCTTCAAGGTATGCTTGCAATACCACATCAAGAAGTGCAAAGGTTGCTGCGAAGGTTTGCAAGAAAGAAGAGAGTACGATAAAAACGTCGAAGAAATCAAATACATTCTCAAAGGAGAATTGGACAAAATTGAGAAATACCTCAATGAGGAGATGATGAAAGCAGCCGAAGAACTTCGCTTCGAGGATGCACAACTGATGAAAGAAAAACTCCTTTCCATCGAGAATTATCGCTCTAAATCGACCATTGTTTCTTCAACGCTCAACAACATCGACACCTTCGGAATTGAGATTGAAGACGACGAAGCATTCGTCAATTACCTCAAAGTAACCAACGGAACAATATCGCAAGCCTACACTTTCGAATACAAAATCCGTGCAGACGAAGAGAAGGAAGAGATCCTGGCAAGTGCCATCACTGAAATGAGAAAACGATTTGATAGCCATGCCCGCGAAATCATCGTCCCCTTTGAAATTGGTTATGAGTTTGGCAATGCGACACTGACCGTTCCTCAACGAGGCGACAAAAAGAAATTGCTCGACCTCTCCATCCAAAACGTGAAGCAATACAAGTTTGACCGAATGAAGCAAATGGAGAAATTCAATCCGGAGCAACGCGCCACAAAACTCTTGAAGGCAATTCAGGAGATTTTGAAGTTGAAAGAATTGCCCATGCACATTGAGTGTTTTGATAACTCCAACATTCAAGGATCGGATGCAGTGGCTGCTTGCGTAGTTTACAAAATGGCCAAACCATCGAAAAAAGACTACCGCAAGTACATTATCAAAACAGTGGAAGGCCCGGACGATTATGCTTCGATGAAAGAGGTAGTTCACCGCCGATATACAAGAATGATTGAGGAAGAGACGCCTCTGCCAAATCTGATTATTGCCGACGGTGGCATCGGTCAAATGGAAGTAATTCGCCAAGTAATCGAGGACGAACTTCATCTTAACATTCCGATTGCCGGACTTGCCAAAAACGATAAACACCGCACCCAAGAACTGCTCTTTGGCTTTCCACCCTTGGCAGTTGGCTTGGATCCAAGCAATCAGACATTCCGATTTTTTGCTTCTATCCAAGATGAAGTTCACCGCTTCGCCATCCAGTTTCATCGAGACAAACGAAGCAAAGGTCAAATCAAATCGGAATTGGAACTTCCAGGCATTGGTCCAAAGACACAAGAACAACTCATTAAAAAGTTCAAGAGTGTAAAACGCATCAAGTCGCTCAGCTTAGAAGAAATTGCCGAAGAGATTGGTCCAGCAAAAGCAAAACTAATTTTTGACCATTTCAACGGAATAAACAAATAAATTGAATATAAAAATTAGAATGTTCCACGTGGAACATCTACAAAAAAATAGACGAAAATGAGAATCGTAATTCAAAGAGTAACACATGCATCAGTCACCATCAATGGTAATGTAAAATCAAAGATAGCAAAAGGGCTGTTAGTTTTGGTGGGAATTGAAGACAGGGATACAAAAGAAGATGCAGAATGGTTGGCCGGAAAGATTGCTAACATACGGATTTTTGACGATGAAAACGGCGTAATGAATAAATCGGTAATCGACATTGAAGGAGAAGTTTTGGTGGTAAGCCAATTCACTCTGCAAGCAATGACAAAGAAAGGAAATAGACCTTCTTACATAAAAGCATCGAAAGCAGACTTCGCCATTCCGATGTATGAATACTTCTGCGACCAAGTGAGAAACCAAATCAAGAAAGAGATTGGAACAGGTGAATTTGGCGCTGATATGAAAGTAGAACTCTTGAACGACGGACCCGTTACTATTTGGATTGACTCGCAAAACAGAGAGTAACCCTCCCCTACTTCAATGGTAAATAAGAGAGTTAAAAGTTGGTAATAAAGACAAACCAAAAAATAAGTGACAATAAAAAAAACAAAATAGAATGCAATTAAAAAGAGAAGACTTTGAGATAATGGCTCCAGTCGGCTCATACGAGAGCCTTCAAGCAGCCATTCAAGCAGGAGCAAACTCTGTATATTTCGGCATTGAAAAGTTGAATATGCGTTCTCGCTCCGCAAGCAATTTTACAACAGACGACCTCAGGGAGATAGTTAGAATCTGCAAAGAGAATAACATTAAGAGTTATCTGACGGTCAACACAGTCATCTACAACAACGACCTTGAACTAATGAGGGAGATTGTTGATACGGCAAAAGAGGTAGAAGTCTCGGCCATCATTGCTGCTGACGTTGCTGTGATGCTGTACGCCTATCAACAAGGTGTAGAAGTTCATCTTTCCACGCAACTCAACATTGCCAATGTAGAAGCGTTGAAGTTCTATTCCAAATTTGCTGATGTAGTGGTGCTTGCCCGCGAGTTGAATATGGATCAAGTATCCGCAATATGGAAAGCCATCAACGAGGAGCAAATCAAAGGACCGAAGGGAGAATTGATCAGAATTGAGATGTTCTGCCACGGCGCACTCTGCATGGCAGTCTCAGGAAAGTGCTATTTAAGCCTTCACGAACTCAATGCCTCAGCAAACAGAGGTGCTTGTTACCAAGTTTGTCGCCACGGCTATCGCCTCTATGACGATGAAAGGGACATTGAAATCAAAGTGGAGAACCAATACTTGATGTCACCAAAAGATTTGAAGACTATCCACTTCATGAACAAACTGATCGATTCGGGTGTGAGAGTGATGAAAATCGAAGGTCGAGCAAGAGGTCCTGAATATGTCAAAACTGTAGTCGGCTGCTACAACGAAGCCATCAACTCATATTTGGACGGCACATTCAGCGAGGAGAAAATTGCCGTTTGGGACGAAAGATTGAAGACAGTCTTCAACCGAGGATTTTGGAACGGCTACTATTTGGGCCAGCGCTTGGGCGAATGGAGTTCCACTTACGGATCAGAGGCAACCAAACGAAAGGTCTATGTAGGCAAAGGAATGAAATACTATTCCAAGTTAGGCGTCGCAGAATTCTTGGTCGAAACCAAATTTGGAATTGCCAAAGGAGACGACATTATCATCATGGGCCCAACCACAGGCGTAGTTGAATTGAAAGTGGACGAACTCCAAGTAGATTGCAAATCGGCTGAAAGATGTGAACGAGGCACCGCCTTTTCCATTGCCGTTCCTTGCAAAATTCGGCCTTCTGACAAACTTTACAAAATGGTGGATGCTTCCGAAGTTCCGAACAACCAATAATAAAATGTTCCACGTGGAACACAAAAAAAATAGATACATAAAATTTAATCGTATGTTCCACGTGGAACATTCAAAAAAATTCAAAATATGAAGATAGGCAATATAGAATTTGACAAATACCCGCTCTTCTTAGCACCAATGGAAGATGTAACCGACCCAGCATTTCGCTTGGCCTGCAAACGATTTGGCGCAGATATGGTCTATTCAGAATTTGTCTCGGCCGATGCCCTCATTAGAAATGTCCAAAGCACTGAAAAAAAACTCACCATTAGCGAAGAAGAGAGACCTGTTGTAATTCAACTTTACGGTAGAGAACCAGAGCCAATTGCAGAAGCAGCACAAAAAGCGGCAGAAGCAAAACCCGATATCATTGATCTAAATTTTGGTTGTCCCGTAAAAAAGGTAGCCGGAAAAGGGGGTGGCGCAGGACTTCTTAAAGATATTCCTAAATTACTTGAAATTGTAAAGGCCGTAGTAAAGGCTGTCAATATACCCGTTACTGTAAAAACAAGATTGGGCTGGGACAACGAGAACAAAATCATCACCACCCTTGCTGAACAAATACAAGATTGCGGCGCTCAAGCATTGGCCATTCATGGAAGAACCCGCGCACAAATGTACACTGGCGAGGCTGACTGGACGTTGATTGGAGAAGTTAAAAACAACCCCCGTATGCACATTCCTATTATCGGAAACGGCGACGTAACTACACCTGAAAGAGCAAAAGAGTGCTTCGATAAATACGGAGTAGATGCAATTATGATTGGTCGAGGCAGCATAGGCCGTCCATGGATTTTCGAAGAAGTCAAGCACTATTTACAAACAGGCGAATTGATGGAGAAAAAGCCATTCAACCACTATCTCTCCATCATCAAAAACTGCATCGAAAAAAACATTGAATGGCTGGACGAACAAAGAGGAATTACCCATTCAAGAAGACATCTGGCAGCATCACCACTCTTCAAGGGAATTGACAATTTCAAACAAACAAGAATTGCCATGTTACGCGCCACTACTAAAGAGGAACTTTTTGAAATCTTGGACAACATCGAAAAAGAATTCGATGTTTGATTGACTGAAAATTTCATAGCGCGAGAATGCAATATTTGAAACAAAATTGATGTTCCACGTGGAACATTGAAATTTCATTTTTGTGGAATCAAAAAAGGGATAGCCTAACGACTATCCCTTTTCTATTTTTTAAAATCTATTAATGTGCGACTAACCAATTATCCCCTACCCCACACTCTGCGATCAAAGGTACAGACAATTTGATGGCAGATTGCATTTCTGAAACTACAATGTGTTTTACCATATACAACTCATCTTGGTAAACATTGAAGTTCAATTCGTCATGCACTTGCAAAGTCATTTGCGACTTCAAACCATTCTCTATAAATTTTCGATGAATGTTTACCATCGCAATTTTGATGATATCAGCAGCGGTTCCTTGAATCGGTGCATTAATTGCATTTCGCTCTGCAAATCCACGAACAACACTATTGCGAGAATTAATGTCGGGCAAAAAACGCTTTCTTCCGAAGAGCGTTTCAACATAACCATTTTTTTGCGCTTGCAAAATACAGTTGTCCATATATACCTTGATTTGTGGATAGGTTTCGAAATATCCTTCGATCAACTCTTTGGCTTCAGAACGAGGAATATTCAAACGCTCGGCAAGACCGAAAACTGAAATACCATAAATGATACCAAAATTGGCCGTCTTGGCTTTGCGACGCATATCCTTTGTTACCTCCTCTAACGGAACTTTATAAATCTTTGCAGCAGTGGCTGCATGAATATCTTGTCCTGAATTGAAGGCTTCCAACATATTCTTGTCTTGGCTAAGGTGAGCCATCAAGCGTAATTCAATCTGAGAATAGTCGGCAGAGAAAAATACACAACCTTCATCACCAACAAAAGCTTTTCTAATTTCCCTACCCTCTTCATCTCGAATCGGAATGTTTTGAAGATTAGGATTGCTGGAACTTAAACGTCCCGTTGCCGTCACCGTCTGGTTATAAGAGGTATGAATCTTTCCGGTGCGTGGATTGATAAGGGCAGGCAATGCATCAATATAAGTTGTAAGCAACTTTTTAAAACCACGATATTCCAAAATTTTATCAATGATTTCATGCTTGCCTCGCAATGACTCAAGAACCTCCTCAGATGTTGAATATTGGCCTGTCTTTGTTTTACGACCCTTATCAACAATTTTCAAATGCTCGAAAATTAACTCTCCTACTTGCTTCGGCGAACTTACATTAAATTTATATCCTGCCAATTTATAAATCTCCTGCTCTATATTCACCAACTGCTCTGTCATTGAAATTGAAGATTGGCGAAGCGACTCAACATCGATCGTAACTCCGTTGCACTCCATTTGGGCTAAGACTTGCATCAAAGGCATCTCTATATCATAGAACAACTTTTCAAGACCATTCTTTTCTATCTCCTTTTCCAAAATATTCTTCAACTTCAACGTCACATCTGCATCTTCAGAAGCATATTCACAAAGCTTATTGATATCAACATTTCTTATCGGAGTTTGACCTTTCCCCTTAGGACCACAAAGTTCTTCGTAAGTAATGGTTTTATACTTCAAATAAATTTCCGCCAAATAGTCCATACCATGACGAAGTTCAGGTTGAATCAAATAATGGGCAATCATTGTATCGAACAACTTTCCTCTTAACTCAACACCATATTGCTTCAACATCAATAAATCGAACTTGATATTTTGACCAATCTTGGTGACGGCTTCATTTTCAAAAATTGGCTTGAAATTATCCACAATTTTTTGAGCCTCTTCCCTATTTGCAGGCACAGGAACGAAATAAGCCTCGCCCTCCTTCCAAGAAAAGGACATTCCTACCAATTCGGCCAAAAAAACGTCTGTTCCGGTCGTTTCCGTGTCAAAACAGAAAAAATCTTGATTGGAAATTTCGACCAAAAAATGAGCTATTTTATCCTCAGTATCAATAAGTTGATAAGTATGAGGAGTCGAAGTTAAGTCGCTGAGATTTGAATATTTTATTTCACCTGACTCATTGTCCACGAATTCTTCAAATAAAGAAGGTTGAAGAGGCTCTTTTTTTACGGCCTTCTGAGTTGGATCTATTTTTGACAATAAATTTTTAAATTCTAATTCGGAAAACAACCTTTTCAATTCTGGTAAATTAGGTGCTTCCAATAACAACTGTTCTTCATTAAACTCAATGGGAACATCTTGACGAATAGTTGCCAAAAATTTAGAAAAGTTGATTTTATCAACATTTTCTTCCACCTTCTTTTTTAAAGCACCCTTAAGTTGATCGGTCGATTGAAGAAGATTGTCAATAGAACCAAAATCAGACAACAACTTTGCCGCCGTCTTTTCACCCACACCAGGACATCCTGGAATGTTGTCGGAAGCATCACCCATCAATCCCAAAAGATCGATGACTTGCTCAGGAGACGTCAATCCCCATTTAGCCTTCACACCCTCGACATCCAATGTCTCATAGCCTCCTCCATGTTTAGGACGATAAATCAAAATATTATCCGTCACCAACTGAGCATAATCCTTATCAGGAGTTAACATATAAACTTTGAAATCACGCTTTTCTGCTATCTTTGCTACAGTACCCACGACATCGTCTGCCTCAAAACCAGGTACCTCAAGAATAGGAATGTTATAAGCCTTAACAACCTCCTTAATAATTGGTACTGAGAGTTTTATATCTTCTGGAGTAGCCTCACGCTGGGCTTTGTACTCCTCATAAGCTTCGTGGCGAAAAGTGGGTCCGGCAGGATCAAAACATACGGCAATGTGCGTGGGTGATTGCGTTTTCAACACATCTTCCAATGTATTAACAAAACCCAAAACAGCAGACGTATTCATTCCTTTAGAATTGATCCGCGGATTTTTAATAAACGCATAATATGAACGATAAATCAACGCATAAGCATCGATTAGAAAGAGTTTTTTCTCCATACAAAGAATGTTAGTTAAGGCAAAGATAGAAAAAATTGAAGTTATCGTTTTGATGAAAAATGCATAAAAATCAATCTAATTTATAAAGGCATGACAAGTATTTAATAGATTATTCTTAATTTTGCAAAAAAGAGGAAAGGCTGATGATTTCAATAGAGCAGATAAAGGTACCCGTTAGAGAGGAATTTGAGAAATTTGACAAAAGTTTCAAAGAAGCTTTTGCATCAAACAATGAAATTCTGTCTATTGTCAACAACTATTTATACAATAATAAAGGTAAGCAAATCAGGCCATTACTTACTTTTTTGAGTGCCAAGATTTGCGGTCCTACTACTGAATCCACTATCAATACAGCCATTTCCTTGGAACTGCTCCACACAGCAAGTTTGGTCCACGATGATATCGTAGATGATACTTATGAGCGCAGAGGTAAGGAATCTGTTAATGCATTGTGGAAAAATAAGATTGCCGTTTTAGTGGGTGACTATATCCTTTCCCAATCACTTCACATTGCTGGCAAAACAAGAAATCTCGACATCCTTGATAAAATAACTTATTTAGGAAAAGAACTTTCAGACGGAGAACTTCTTCAGATTTCGAATGCTAAAAATAGCATGACTGATGAAAATAAGTATCTGGAAGTCATTCGTAAAAAAACAGCAGCCCTCTTTTCTGTCTGCACCAGTTGTGGAGCCATCTCGGTCAATGCAGATGCTACGAAAGTTGAGCGGCTGAACGAGTTTGGAAATATCTATGGCATCTGTTTCCAAATAAAAGACGACATTTTCGACTACATATCAACAGAAAAAGAAATTGGCAAACCTGTAGGCAATGATATTCGCGAAGGCAAGATCACTCTCCCACTCCTCTATGCGCTCAATACAGCACAAAGCACTGAAAGAGAGAAATATATGAAAATCCTACACGAAAAGGATTTCACGAAGGAGAATGTTGATAAACTTATTCAATTTGCCATTGACAATGGTGGAATAGAATATGCGATTAAGAGAATGCACGATTTTGAACAAAAGGCAATAGAAACATTGGACATTTTTGAAGACGGAGAGATAAAGGAAAAATTACTCATGACGCTTCGCCACACGATCGAAAGAAAAAAATAAAGACGTGGCTAAATGCCACGCCTCTATTGTAGGTGAATTCTATATATTTTCACCGCTATTTGTTTGTAATCAAAAATACTTAACCTCTTTTTCAATGATAGAAGTAAGCAAGTTATTAACCAAACGACTTGCCCCAATGCGGAAAAGATCAGCAGTCAGCCAAGCATCACCCAAAACACTTTTCACAATAGTGTAATACTTCACAGCCTCCTCCGTTTGAGAAACTCCGCCTGCGACTTTAACGCCTACTTTCGTTCCATTCTTAGCATTAAACTCCTTTACAGCCTGGCACATTACATAGAAAGCCTCTGGAGTGGCTCCAGGATAGCCTTTTCCGGTCGATGTTTTAATGAAATCCGCTCCGGCGACCATTGATACCACCGCAGCCTTTTTAATCGTCTCAGCGTTCTTTAAAGCGCCTGTTTCAAGAATCACCTTCAACTTGGCATCACGGCAAGACTGTTTAATCTCCGAAAGTTCGCTATAGACCTCGTCTAAATTGCCAGAAAGCAATTTTCCTACAGGGATGACTACATCAATTTCCGTTGCGCCTTCCATAACAGCCATAGCCACCTCGGCTATTTTCACCTCTATGAAAGTCTGTGAATGAGGAAAACCCGCAGCCACCGCCACAATGTCAACATCCTCTTGCAAAGTATCCTTCACAACCGGAACCAAAGCAGGATAAACACAGATACCAGCAGGATGAGGCAATATATCGAACTGTTCGTCAAACTGATTTACCTTTTCAACCATCTCGGTTATCTTTTCAACAGTATCCTCTGTGTTCAGCGATGTCAAATCGACAAAACCAAGTAACTGGCTATAAACACTCTTCTCCATGTTCTTGGAGAAATTCTCGCCTAATATCTTTGAAACATTGCTCGCCACTTCGCGATCTGTCAACGAAAAATCATATTCGTTTAAAACTGATTCAAATCTTTCCACTATATAAATTTTAAATGTTTGTAAAATTACGGGGAAGTTCTATAAGTATGGCTGTGATTTATTAAAAAATCGGAGAATTAATAGAAAGTCCCTAAGTTAAAGGCACGGTGGAATCACTTCTGCAATTTATCATTCTGCAAATGACGGGTTGCATCGCGCTTCGTCTTCTTCTCAATATTCTTCTTAAACGCTTCAGTCAAATTGACGCCTGTCTGGTTGGCCAAACAGACTAACACCCAAAGCACATCAGCCATTTCATCTTCCAAATGATATTGAAGGTCACTCTGCTTAGATGACTGGTCACCATATTTGCGAGCCATAACACGGGCCAACTCTCCCACCTCCTCCATCAGGCAAGCCGTGTTGGTCAATTCGCTAAAATATCGAACCCCGTACTCCTTAATCCAATTGTCAACTGTTTGTTGAACTTCGTCTAACGTCATAATTTTGAAATAAAAAAATCTGCAATCAGATCTTTCAATCCGATTGCAGAAATATAATAATCAGTCAATTAGAGTCCCAACTGAGCACTAATTTCCAACATTTTGCGAATAGACTTAACAGCCTGATCTGCCAAAGCCCTATCGACCGTGATTTCAGGCTGCTCGTTAAGCAAAGCATTGTAAACCTTCTCGATCGTATTCAATTTCATATAACTACAGTCGTTGCAAGCACAAGTGCTGTCATTGGCTGGCGCAGGAATGAAAATCTTGTTAGGAGCTTTCTTCTGCATCTCGTGAAGGATACCGCTCTCCGTAGCCACAATAAACTCCTTCTTGTCTGAGTTGATGGCAAATTTCAACAATGCAGCCGTAGAACCAACCTTGTCTGCCAAAGTCAAAACAGTCTTCTTACACTCAGGGTGAGCCAACACCAAAGCCTCAGGGTAAACCTGCTTCAACTGAACAATCTTCTCAACGGAGAACTGCTCATGAACGTGGCAAGCGCCGTCCCAAAGCACCATATTACGGCCAGTAATGCTATTGATGTAGTTTCCAAGATTACGGTCAGGACCAAAGATGATCTTCTCGTCTTTAGGGAAACTCTCTACAATTTGCTTTGCGTTGGATGAAGTAACCACTACATCGGTCAAAGCCTTTACCGCTGCTGTTGTATTAACGTATGATATCACTTTATGACCAGGATGTTCATCGATGAATTTCTTGAAGTCGGCAGCATTGCAGCTATCGGCCAACGAACAACCTGCGTTCATATCGGGCACCAAAACCTTCTTGTCCGGACATAATACCTTTGCCGTCTCACCCATGAAGTGAACGCCACAAAGAACAATGATATCAGCATCCGTCTTGGCAGCATATTGAGCCAATGCAAGGCTGTCGCCTATGTAATCAGATATATCTTGAATCTCGCCCTTTTGGTAGTAGTGACCCATGATTACGGCGTTCTTCTCTTTTTTCAGTCTTTCGATTTCTTTGATATAATCCACCATAACTCTTCTATTTTAATTTTGAAAAAATCTCATCCCCTTTTTCCTCATATTAATATTTAAAGTTTTAAAGAAAAATAAAAATATGATGATTATGATAAGCTGTTAATAAAGTTGATATATTTTTCAGATTTCTCTTGCATAATCCGTTATTAAGATTTTAGCGTGAGTTATCAAAAAATTTTTTTTCTCTAAGTGGCTAACTATTAAGTCAGATCGTAGAGTTATTAACAATATTAACAACAGAACAAAGATAATCAATAATTCCATTTTAGGACTTGTCAAATGTGTATAAAATCGGTTGATTAAATTTCTAAAAGATTTGGTAAAAAATTTGGAACTATTGAAACAAACCTGGCTTATTCAAAATTTTGAATTTATGAAATAAAAGTTTTCAATTTTTCTTCTCAATTTATCACAAGTTATTAACACCCTTTTCATCGGGTTTTTCACAGTTTTTGGGTGTTTTTAGGGTAGGATGGGGTAAAATTGGGTATAAAATGCGTTTTATTCGATGAATGCGGGGAAATATGCACTATATAGGGAGTTATTAACATCTTTACAAGGAAGATGTGCGAACCATGAAGCGCCGCCTTGAACATCGTAACAAATATATAGCTTTATTATTAGACCTAAAAAACAATTCAAGTTTTTGTGGGTACAAGTCCTTTACGATTACCTTGGTCAAAAAGTAAGGAAAGAGCCTTTTTTCTGATGAATAGCCCTTTATTGAAGTCACCTGAATATAATCGTCACAAAACTTATACTTGTCACTCACGATTTATCGTTAAAAAAGTTTATCTTTACAAATTGAAAGTAGTATGTGGACTCGGGTAGGCTTTTTAGCCTTTTATTGGTTGATAAATGTTAGTACTTGTTGATGACTGCTACGATCAGAGAAAATTTAAATTCGGTTCTATGTTTAGGGCCATAAAAAGTAAAGCTTATGAAACACTTGATTTATACCGTAGGATTGTTCATTGCTTTGGCAATGGCTTCTTGTGCTACAACTCCAGCCGAGTATGCTGAGCAGGCTGCACTTGAAATAGAGAAGGTAGAAACTCAAAATAATCTCATTGTAGAAAGTTTGTCGAAACACGATATAGCCGGTGCGGAGGCTGCCTTGAAGGAGGCGAAAGCCCAAGCAGAGAAATCGTTGGAGAAACTCAACAAGATGAAGGATTATGAGGGGAATGACGCCGTTCGTCAGAGTTGCATCGAATATGTTGATTTCTACAAGACTATCTTCAACAACGAGTATGAGCAGGCATTTGAAATATTGCGCAAGGAAAAGCGTACAACGGACGATGTAAACCGTTTGTCCGAAATTTTGATGAGCGTCACAAACGAAAATAATTTCGTCAAGGCCGATTTCGTCAAGGCCCTCAAAAAGTTCTGTAAGGAGTACGAGTTGACCATCAGTAAAAAGGAGTAGAAACGTAGAGGCGTGGCAAGTTACGTCTTTTCATAAAGAAAGAAAATGGCAATATCAGTAGTAATCAATACATACAACGCTGAGAAGTTTTTGCGTGAAGTGCTCGATACTGTTAAGAGTTTCGATGAAATCGTCATTTGCGATATGGAGAGCAAGGACGGCACATTGGATATAGCGCGCGAATACGGTTGTAAAATAGTCACCTTCGAGAAGAAGAATTATGTAAGTGCCGAGCCTGCACGAACTTTTGCCATTCAGAGCGCTTCGAGCGAGTGGGTATTGGTGGTAGATGCCGATGAATTGGTCACAAAAGAGTTGCGTGATTATCTATATAAACACATCGAGGATCCCAATTGTGCAGCTGGGCTTTACATACCCCGTAAGAATTATATGATGGACTATTTTATGAAGTCGTCATATCCTGATTATCAGTTGCGTTTTTTCCGTAGGGAAGGTACTGTTTGGCCGCCACATGTCCATACTTTTCCGCAAGTGCAAGGAAGAGTTGATAAAATTCCGATGAACAGGGAAGATTTAGCATTCATACACTTGGCCGACACAGCTTACAATACGATTAACAAGATGAATCAGTATTCTGAAAATGAGATAGTAAAGCGCAAAGGTGTGCATGTAACGATGGCAAAGATGATATTCTCGCCATTCTTCCGTTTTTTCAAGACCTACATTTTGAAAGGATCCATTCGATATGGAAAAGTAGGTTTTATTCAGGCTTGTAATAACGCTTACTATAAGTATGTGGTGCTCTATAAGGCTTTAGAGCGCGAACGTATGGAGAAGATGATTCAAAAATAAAACTGACATCAATGGAACAAAATATATTTTCAATATTCATTCCTTCGTGGAATAACCTCCCTTTCTTGAAACTTTGCGTGGAGAGTATCCAAAAAAACTCCACTTATCAACATCAAATTATCATTCATGTCAATGAAGGCAAGGATGGTACGTTGGAATGGGTGAAGGAACAAGGTTTTGACTATACCTATACTCCTCAAAATGTGGGAGTTTGTTTCTCGATGAATATGATGCGTACGAAAGTCAAGACCGATTATATTCTTTTTCTCAACGATGATATGTATGTTTTGCCAGAGTGGGATAAAGTGCTTTATGATGAAATTAAGGCGCAGAAAGACAATATGTTCTTCCTTTCTGCAACGACTATTCAGCCACATACGCAAGGCAGTTCAATCATTGTAGCCGATTATGGTGATACAATAGAGTCTTTCCAAGAGGAGAAATTATTGAAGGAGTATAAGGACTATCCGTTGGCCGACTGGTTTGGTGCTACGCTTCCACCGAATGTGGTGCATCGTGATGTATGGGACATCATCGGTGGATATAGTATTGAATACTCTCCCGGAATGTACAGTGATCCCGATTTCACCGCAAAACTTTGGTTTTATGGCGTGAGGTATTTTAAAGGTTTATCAGCAAGTAGGGTATATCACTTTGAGACAAAATCGACAACACGCATCAAGAAAAACTTTGGTCAAATGCAGTTTTTGATGAAGTGGGGAATCACTAATTCAAAGTTTAGACGTCTGGTAACTCGTCGTGACGAGTCTTTCGTTCCTGAGTTAGTAGGAACTACTCATCCAGAGTCTGAGATAAAAAAGAGTGCCTTTTATAGTCGTCTGAAAGCTATATATTATTTATTAACAAAGAGTTTTGGCCCTTTGTGGAAATTTATGCCACCGCATAAATAAGGGTTTAGTAATATTTTATTGTATGGGCATATCTGTAGTCATAAATACCTACAACGCAGAAAGATATTTGGAAAAAGTGTTGCAGTCGGTGAGCGGTTTCGATGAAATCGTGGTTTGCGACATGGAGAGTACAGATGGAACTGTGGAGATAGCAAAGAGATATGATTGCAAAATCATCACCTTTGAGAAGGGGAACCACAAGAGTGCTGAACCTGCCCGTACCTATGCTATTCAATCGGCTACAAACGATTGGGTGTTGGTGGTGGATGCCGACGAATTGGTGACTCCCGCCTTGCGCGACTATCTTTACGAGCAAATCAAGAAGCCTGATTGTCCGTCGGGATTATATATTCCTCGAAAAAACTATATGTTAGGCCAATGGATGAAGTGTCTTTATCCTGACCAGCAATTACGCTTTTTTAAGCGCGCTGGAACCGTTTGGCCACCTTATGTGCATACTTTCCCTAAAGTAGAGGGGAAAGTGGCTAAAATCTCGAAGGAAAGGCATGATTTGGCCTTTATTCATCTTCCGCATGACTTGTCAGGCGTATTCAGAAGGTTGAATTCCTATTCGGACAACGAAGTCGATAAGCGCAAAGGCACTCATGTAGGTTATGTACAACTGTTATTACATCCTGCTTTCCAATTTTTCAAGTTTTATATTCTGAAAGGAGGTATCTTCCAGGGAAAATTGGGCGTGATCCAGGCGCAGCGCGTGGCTTTCTACAAGTATATGGTGATGGCCAAGATTTACGAAAGCGAGATGAAAGAAAAGGATAAAGAGCAAGAATATAATCTGTAAAATTCTTATTTTTGTCTAAAAACCTTTTTGTATGGAACAGAAATTGCAGAACTTACCCATTGGCATTCAAAACTTTGAAAGTCTGAGAAATGACGGTTATCTATACATAGACAAAACTGGCATAATGCATCAGCTTGTCTCTACGGGAAGATATTATTTTTTATCTCGTCCCCGCCGTTTCGGTAAGAGTATGTTGATTTCTACATTGAGGGCCTATTTTGAAGGGAAAAAAGAGCTTTTTAAAGGTTTAGCCATAGAGCAATTGGATACGGAATGGGTTAAGTATCCAATTTTGCATTTGGATTTAAATACTCAGAAATACGATGGTTTAGACTCTTTAAACGAGCGTTTGGAGAAATCCATTCGTGAGTGGGAGGAGCAGTATGATTGTATTGCCAAGTATGATTCTTTCGGATTGCGTTTCGAATATGTCATCCAGCGTGCTTTCGAAAAGACGGGCCAGCGTGTGGTCATCCTTGTGGACGAGTATGACAAGCCAATGTTGCAAGCCATTGGGCGGGAGGATCTACAAAACGAATATAGGGCTACGCTGAAAGGCTTCTACGGGGCCTTGAAAAGCATGGACGCATACATCAAATTCGCCATGCTGACAGGCGTCACCAAATTCGGTAAGGTCAGCGTATTCAGCGACTTGAACAATTTAGACGACATCTCCATGAACAAGAAATACTACAATATATGCGGTATTACGGAAGAAGAGTTGCAGCAGGCACTTCGTCCTTATGTGGAGAGGTTGGCCGAAGAGCAGGAGCTGACCGTGGAGGAGGCTTACGCCCAATTGAAGAAGCAATACGACGGGTATCACTTCACCTATAATGTTCCGGGCCTGTATAACCCATTCAGCGTACTTAAAGCGTTGAACAATATGGATTTCGGAAGTTATTGGTTTGAGACGGGCACACCATCCTATTTGGTGGAGTTGCTAAAGAAGCACAATTACGATTTGGAGCGAATGTCGCACGAGGAGGTGACGGCTGACGTGCTCAACTCTGTTGACATCGCATCCACCAATCCAATCCCCGTCATTTTTCAAAGTGGCTATCTTACTATAAAAGAGTACGATAAAGAATTCAAACTGTACAAGTTAGGATTTCCAAATTCAGAGGTTGAGGAAGGATTTGTAAATTACCTCATGCCTTTTTACACACCAATAAAAAATTCTTCGACGGGCTTTGAAATCACAAATTTCGTGAAAGAGATAAGACGTGGAGAGATAGACGCCTTTATGAATCGTCTGAAAAGTTTCTTTGCCGACACTCCATACGAATTGGTGAAGGAGTTGGAGAATCATTATCAGAACGTGCTATTTATCCTTTGTCGTCTGGCGGGTTTCCATGTGAAAGCAGAATACCACACTTCTGCGGGGCGTATAGACATGACCATGGAGACCAGCGACTTCTGCTATGTCTTTGAATTTAAGTTTGAAGGCTCGGCCGAAGAGGCACTGCAACAAATTAAGGACAAGCATTACACCCAACCTTTCGAGGCAAGCGGCAAGAAAATCATCTGCATCGGGGCCAATTTCAAGCACGAATTGAGAAACATAGAGCGTTATGTGGTGGAATAACTGGAATGAGGCGATAACGCCTCTGCGAAAAATACGAAGCATCATTGTCTTTTACATGGTGGCATTAGTGGTGGCTGGGGCAACAGCTTTTCCTGTCGAATGGGAGTTGCATCTGCTTTGTGGTTGGATTTCTCAATTTTTGGCTGGTTGGGTTGATGTTCCTATTGTACATTGGTTGTTTGGCGTTAAGGAGGGCATTACTTACACCAATCTTCATTATCCCTATCTTGCATACGGATACGATTGGTTGGCTTACGCACACATTATGATAGCTATCCTTTTTATAGGCCCTTATATCGATCCTGTAAGAAACAAGTGGATCGTGGTCTGGGGAATGATAGCCTGTCTCTCCATTTTTCCTTTGGCTTTCATTTGTGGGCCGATACGGGAAATACCTTTCATTTGGACACTTATAGATTGCTCTTTTGGCTTTTTTGGCATCATGCCATTGCTCCTTTGTTACAAGTATATTAGGCAATTGGAAACGGAAAAAAGGGGGATGGAGTCTTTATAAAAAAAAACGAAAATTATAGGCGTATGAGAAAATTTTTTGTTTCATTGTTTCTCTTTTCTATGGCGTTTTCATCTTATGCTTACAAGATGAAGATTTACTCTCAACGCGATGGAGAGGCATACATCGTCTCTGTTGCGGTTTCAGACATAGATTCGATAAAGTTTAAGGGTGACGATGTTTTCTTCTCAAAATGGGCTTCTGAGGCCTATTCTGTGGCAGATATTGATAGCATCACCTTTCAGCAAGACAATGTTCTTATCATTGATTCGATGGCGAACAATGGTGGATTTTCTTTTGATTTTTGAAAATTGGGTTAGTCAGTTTTCCCTAAACTGATCCTTATTTGATGTCGCTTTGGCTTAGCAAGTTGTTGAGTAGGGCATAGACTGTTAAGCCGGCGATGGATTTGATTCCAGTTTTTTTAGTTATGTTTTTGCGGTGTGCCATTACCGTATAGACTGAAATGTTCAGTTGGTCGGCTATCTCTTTGTTTTGTAAACCTTTGGCTATGGCAACAAGCACATCTTTCTCTCTGCTGGAGAGTTCGAAACTTTCAGAAGTTTCATTGCTTATCTCTTTTGAGGCAAGATTTTTCAGTTTGCCCAAGATGGTTTGGTTATCATCGTCCAGTTCGATGATAGCATCGAAAAGCGAACTGATGGGCGACGAAAGATAAGAAGTTTGTAGGGCCACTATGTTCAACTCTTCGTTTTCTTCCCTCCAGTCGTGTAAGTATTTCGTGATTTGATTTTCGCCAAAGAAACGAGGATTGACGATTAGAATGTCGATATTGTTGAGAACCAAGTTTTGTGGGTTGGCTGGCGATCTGAATATCTTGGCAATTTTAAATTCCACTCCATTTTCCAAGACCTTTGCCAGTCCTTCTATTAGGATGTTGGAACTCTCGATGATGGCGATGCAAAGTTTCTTCATTTTTTGCCTCCTTCCATTTGCTTTGCGTAAGGAATAAGAATTTTCTCTTCTATGATGGCGTGTTTTTTCAGGTCTTTAGAAAGTTGGGAAATATCAAACCATACGCCGATGCGCTCGTTGGGCATGATGTCGGCAGGGAGATACTTGATGATGATGTTGGTGAGGTCGCTCAACTTGTCGCCAATGGAGTCGTGGCTGCCGCACATCTCCTTTACATCTATTTTATTCTTTGCCGACAACTCTTCGAGGATAGGAAAAATCGTGTTCTCCTCTTGTTTGAAGTGGTTTTCCACCTCATTGCTATATTCATGGAAGAAGTTGATAAGTACAGCGCCGATATTACCTGATTCGCAGGCAATTCGCTCTATATGTTTTCCTATATGTTTCAATCGGTGGTTGAGATAGTAGTCGTGTGAGGCGATGAGGTATTTGATAAGCATTTTGCCATCTATTGAGGTTATTTCTTCCTCAGTGGGCTCATATGCGTCAAATGTATAGACATTGCAAAGCAGCAGGAATAGTTCGGTAGGAACGCCGCTTGCTTGGCATATATCGCCTACGCGTTTTTCGCCGAAACCCAACTTCATTTCGAAACGTGGAAGCATCAATATCAATTGTGGATTGATGTCGAGCAGTTCGGTCATCTTTTGTTTTTCAGTGAATTTTGTTAGCATATCGTTATCTGTTTAAAATGCAAAGTTGTTAGAAGTCTCTTTCAATCTTTGGAATTTGGAAATTTACGGCATGTATTGGCAAGTTGACAATTAGAGCAGGAATTGCAGTCTGGCGATGCTGTTCCTCCACAGTTGCAGCCACTCTTTTTAGCAAAGAATATTCGCCAAATGCTCCATGCAACGGCGGCTGCAAGGATAATGGCTACAATGATATTTTGTACCGTTTCACTCATTTCATCCTACAAAAAGAGAGCCTATTTGATGTATTAAGAAGGCTATTACCCATGCCACTGATGTGGTGTAGATAATGGAGAATCCCGCCCATTTCCAATTGGACTCTTTGGCTATGGCGGTAATGCTTGCTATGCAAGGGTAGTAGAGCAGAACGAAGACCATGAAGCCAAATGCCACCAATGGCGTGATGGGGGTTTCGGGGTTGTTTCTACGTTCGCGTAATTTATTGACCAACTTTTGGGAACTCTCATCGGCTTCCTTGTCTGCATGATAGAGGATGCCCATGGAGGATACTACGATCTCCTTGGCAGCGGCTCCGGTGAGGATGCTGATACCCATTTCCCAATCGAAACCCAAAGGACGGACAACCGGCTCAACAAATTTTCCTATTTGTCCGATGTAGGAGTTCTTGTTCTGTGCTGCCGCCTTTTCTATTTCCAATTGGCTTATTTTCTCTTGCTTAACATTTTCGCCGAGGGCGTTATTTGCTTCCACTTGTGCTATTTGGGTATCTATTTGTTCCATTTCAGCATTCGTAGTAGGGAAGTAGCAAAGGGCCCAAATGATGATGGATGCCACTAATATGACCGATCCCATTTTCTTCAAGTATTGGACAGCCTTTTCCCACATGTGTATCAATGTGTTGCGTGCTGAAGGAATACGATAAGGAGGCAATTCCATAACGAATTGTTCCGAGTCGTCCTTAAACTTTGTCTTCTTTAGTAGAAGGGCGGTCAGTACGGCTATGGCGATACCGATAAGGTAGATGCACAATAGCACCAATGCCTGATTCGACTCGAAGAAGGCCGAAACGAAAAGCAGATAGACTGGTAGGCGGGCTGAGCACGACATGAAAGGTATGGCCATCATTGTGATGAGTCGGTCTTTCGGATTTTCAAGTGTACGGGTAGCCATGATGGCAGGTACTCCGCAACCGAAACCGGTCAACAAAGGAATGAATGATTTGCCGTGCAATCCGATTTTATGCATCACTTTATCCATAATGAATGCGGCGCGGGCCATATAGCCTGTGTCTTCCAATAAAGAGATGAAGAAGAAGAGTATCAATATGTTAGGGAGGAAAACGATAACGCCTCCAACGCCGGCTATGATACCATCTACGACAAGGTTGGATAAGATTCCTTCGCCCAAGAATCCTTGTATGATTTCACTCAACCACTTCACACCCTCTTCAATCCATCCTTGTGGGTATTGCCCTATGGTGAATGTACATTCGAACATCAGCCAAAGGAAGAGGCCAAGAATTGGAAAGCCTAACCATTTGTTGGTCAGGACCACATCAATGGCGTAGGAGAGTTCCTCCTTCTCCTCTCTTGTCTTTTTGAATGTCTCTTTTAGCGCACCACGGATGAAGCCATATTTGGCGTTGGTAATGACGCTGACCGTGTCTTCGCCATACTCTTTTTCTATTTCGGCTTGGCACTTTTTCACCACTTCGCGTATATTGTCGATGTTGCCCAGATGCTTCTCCAAATGTTGGTAGGTGTTGTTATCGTTCTCCAACAATTTGATGGTTACATATCTAAATGGGAAATCAACGGCTACTTCAGCATGTTCGGAGATGAGCGGTTTTATCTTGTTGATGGCACTTTCCAACTCATTTCCGTAGTTGATGTGGATGTGTTTGGTGATTTCATCCGTCTCTTCATATACTGTGATGATGTGGTCAAGCACGTGTTCGATGCCTTTGCCCGACTTTGAATTGGTAGGTGCGCAAGGGAAGCCGAGCATTTTTTCCAATTGAGATTCATCCAATTGATGTCCTTTTCGTTCCAACTCATCGTACATATTGAGTGCCATGACCATACGGACGTTCATATCTATGAGTTGGGTTGTCAGGAAGAGGTTTCTTTCTAAATTGGAGGCATCTACAATATTGAGCACCACGTCAGGGTGTTGTTCGGTGATGTATTCTCGCACGCAAAGTTCCTCAGGCGTATATTCGGTGATAGAGTAGGTGCCTGGCAGATCCACCAGATTGATGGTGTATCCGTTTCGGTGAAAGGTTCCTATTTTGGATGAGACGGTCACGCCGCTGTAATTGCCCACATGTTCGTGCAAGCCTGTAGCATGGTTGAAGAAGGAAGTTTTTCCGCAGTTGGGATTTCCCACCAAAGCGACCGTGATTGTTTTGGTCTTCTCGTGGATAATGCGTTGCACTTCTTCAGAGAAGGTACCCTTGAATTCATAGAGTTCTTTTACCCCATCTTCGACGCTGACGACCTCGATATGTTGGGCTTCGCTTCTACGAAGGGAAACATGACTCTGCATGATCCGGTATTCGATAGGATCTTGAAGCGGTGCATTTTTAACAACGCTTACTTTCTTTCCTTTAAGAAAACCCATTTCCATCACACGGTGGCGGAAACCACCATGACCATTTACTTTTACGATGATACATTCCTGTTTTTCAGGGATATCTGCCAGCGTTATTTTTTTCTCTTCCATTAATTAACAATTGAAGTGCCTATCTTCCTTTTCTTGGTGCAAAATTAATGCGTTGCCGAATAAAAGGCAAGGATATTTTCCATGCACTATATTGTACTATAATGTATTAATCTTACCGATACAAATTTACACATTGTCTTCATTCTCTCTTATTGCCTTTTTTAGTTATTTTTCTTCCCGACATTACCAAAAGTTAGTAGTAGGAGACTATCACTTTTCATAATTTTCTATTTTTGCAGGGACATAAGGATAAAGGTAAAAACGAAATATTTATAGAAAGCCCTTTAACGAATTGATATGGATAAGATGACTCCAGAGCAGCGTAGTCGGACTATGAGTCGCATTCGTAGTCGCAACACCAAGCCAGAACTTTTGGTACGGCGTTATCTTTATGCCCACGGCTTTCGTTATAGGGTGAATGTGAAGACGCTTCCTGGAACACCTGACATTGCTTTGCGAAAATACCGCACGGCCATCTTCATCAATGGTTGTTTCTGGCATGGCCACTCATGCTTAAAAGGGAAGCGGCCTAAGACAAACAGCGAATTTTGGATTCAGAAGATCTTGCGCAACCAAACTCGTGACGAGGAGGTGCGAGTTAAACTTCGTGCTTTAGGGTGGCGCACAATGGTGGTTTGGGAGTGCCAATTAACGGCAAAAAAACGAGAAAAGACATTGGAGGAGATTGTCTATCTGCTCAATAGCGCCTTTTTGGATAAATATCGTAAACAGCCGCAACCTGTTGTTTATACAATGGACGAAGAAAGGGAAGTGGATGTTGCGGCGGAGGATTTTGAAGAAATGTAAGCATAAAAGAGGCTGTTTAACTCGAAAAGTTAAGCAGCCTCTTTTTATATGGAGTCTTTCTATAATTTAGAAGTTCCCTTATTTTTGTTGAGTCACAACCACTTTTTTCGCAGTGCCATTGTTCATCATTATGATGTTGATGCCGGGCTGCAATGAATGAAGTTTCAATCCGGCAACATTGTAGATGCCTGTAATCTCAAGTTCCTCCTCGTCAGCATCGATGTTCTCAACATTTGTCACTTCCTTGACTTCCTTGACACGAAGGATGATGTCATCAACTGCCATATGTGAAACGGAACGGCCGAGCCACATTTCAATACCTGTGATGTGCTTCAATCCTGCATTCAACTTATAGTTAGACGCTACGATAGTGCCGTTGTAGGTTACTGTCAAGTAAGTTCCATTTTCATTGCTTGTCACTTTAAAATGCGACAATTTTGTTGGAACAGCCTTTGAATAACCATCGTTTATTATACTTGCGATCTCTACGCCAGCCGCATTATAGAGCGTTGAGGCTCCGTAACTTGGTGTTGTAATATAGAATAGCGTCTCGCCATCGTCTGTTTTGACAGTCATTGTCGAGGTGTTTTGGTTGGATACTGAATGACCCCAATCAAACATAAACACATAGTCTGTAGCATTGGTAAACGCATCGCTTTTGGATGCCAAATCTATGCTTGAACTACGGTCGCCACTGCCGGCTGCCTGATCGATATGGAAGCAGTGCTTGCCATTAGCCATCTCTTGTTGCGACATTGCTGCATTACCTTCAAATCCGTAAGTTGTACCGGCCTCTTCGAAGTCAAGGCGGAACGATTCTGTCCAAGTCACTTCTTCGTCATCGTCGTCCTCTACACTTCCTGGAACGTATGCTCCGACGCAAAGGTACAGTTTACCGTTTTCTTGTACCAGTTGAACTCTGCTACCCGAAGCGGTCTTCGCACCTTCGATGATGATGTCGGTAAGTGAACCACTTTCCACGCTTTCTAACTTACCCAACTTATACATTCCATCTGTCAATGCAAAGTCGTTGTCAATTTGGAATACCGGTGCAAGATATTGTGGACCATTCTGCCAGTTCTGTTTGCGAATGTTTAGTGTACCCATATCTACGACATCTCTCTCCTCTTGTGAAAGTTGGAAGATGACCCTTGAACCTTCATGAAGATTCAAAGTGCCGATTTTCATCGTTGCATAATCTCTCTCCATTGTACTTGTGGCATCATGAGAAGGGCAAAGCGTTGATCCATACTCCATTGTCAGTGAATTGTTGATTGTTGCGCCGCAATAAAAGTTGGTATGGCGGTTTAACCAGACACTGCTGTTTTCAAGTGTTCCTCTGAAGTAGAATGAGCCATCCCAGATTTCGGTGTCGCCTGTATAGGAGAAGGAACGTGCGGTTAGTTTCAACAGTCCGTTGCCTTGCTTCACAAGTCTCATCTTTCCTGTCAAATTGCCCTTCTGGTTGGCACCGTCAATAGTGGCACCCAGTTGTGTAGATGAATAGGAATATGAAATCTGATTATTGTTATCGTTTCCTGTCACCGATGAAGGAACATTGACGAATAGGTTGGCAGGAGAAACGCCCAACTCGCTTTCAATGCCGTAGTTTCCGGCCTCGCAAAGCATTACGTCTGCTCCATTTTGGTTGGCATTGATTGTGCTTCCGGCCTTTAGTTCAGTACGGCCAGTATTGGTGAGAGGCACAGGCGCTTTGGTGATGCCTTCCAATTCACCCAAGAAGAAGCCTGTGTGAGGAGGTTGGTTATATCCGCACATTTGCCAAACCATTGCCTGACGATACTCAGGGTCGTACCACAATGACGGGATTCTCCAACGTGTCTCAATATCGGTAGAGTAGATGCGAAGTTCTTTATTGTCGCCCGAGCGCATTACAATCTCTTCACGCCAGTCGCCTAAGATATCGCCTTGTGCACAGTGGTTTTTCTTTGTGTCGTTAGTTGTTGCTGCACCATCCGTCTGCATGATACGGAGGTTGCCTGGCTTGTAAACAACGGCTGGTTGGTTTCTTGCACCACTTGGAGAAGCCATTATTTCCTCAAGAAGATCTCCGTCCCAATAGATACGTCCGTTCAAGTTTGCCCATCCGGTAAAGTCGTCAGCATTGATGCCGCCGATTATCTTATGTGATGCTGCCGAAATCAATCCTGAAGATACACTTCGACCTTCACAACCAGGGTATTCATCATAGAAGTTACCCATCAATGCACGTCCGTCGTCGTCTGTGGCGGTGCTGCGGAATAGAATTTGTGATGTGGTGGCGTCACGAAGGTTGTTGGCTGGTTTCTCCTCGTTGCAGGCAAAGACCTCAAGTCCTTTACGGAACGGGTCAAGGTCGCCTACATGAATAGCATCGCCGTGTCCCAAATCTGAAGTGGAAAGACCTTTACCGTTATGGTCGATGGTCATTGAACCATAGATGATTTCATCGCAACCGTCGCCGTCAACATCGGCAATGGACATATTGTGGTTTCCTTGTCCGAACCATGGGCTGCCCACCGTGTTGCATCTCCAGTACCAGCGTTGCGTCAGTTTATGAGTGGCAGGATCTACGTCCAAAGCACACATCTTTGTCTGAGTATAGATTCCGCGGCCAAGCCAGATGCTGGCATGGCGGCCATCCAAAACGGGTGCGCCAAAGAAATATTTGGATGAGCGGTGGCCGTAACCTCCGTTTTTGTTGGTCGGACTCCAAATCTGTTGTTCATTCGTTCCTTCTCCCGCCTCAAATCTGCGCAATGGATATTCTATCACTTGGTAAGGGGCGCCTGTGGCACCGTTTAGGTATAGGAGAAGTTCTGCTCCTGTTCGTGTCCACGCATATTGTGACTGCGAATGGCTGACAAGGTCATTACGGGTGTTGGCATTCATATTGCCTACGTTGTAGTTTCTGCCATCGGCCATGTGAATAATCATATTATCTGCGCCACGCATTACCACTTCAGCCTTTCCATCCTCATCCCAATCGTAGGCAATGACATTGATTTCCACACAGTTCATGCTACACATGTTCGGACCGCAGTCGATCCACCATAGGCGTGTGCCATCCAATTTGTAGGCTTCAATGATTGTGTATGCAGTAGTATTGTTGACGGCGAAAATGTCTTTTGCGGCGCCATTGGGCCAAGTTCCGCCACCATCCGTCTCGTTGATACGTTTGACGATAACCTCTATCTGGCCATCCCCATCCAAGTCGGCAAGGCTGACATCGTTGAGCGAATAGTCCCATTCACAGATTCTACCATCTGTAGAGTAGATGACTCTACCTGTTCTGTCCACCACGTCTTTCATACGGATGGGAAGGTAGCCCGGCTGACCAGCATGGCCGTTCTTTACATATTTGCCTGTGCCTAATACGACGGCAGGCTTGCTTGCCTCTTGCTCTACGCCGTTCTTTACTGCTTTTACAGTATAAACGGATGTGAGGCTACCACCATTAACGAAAAAATTGGACACCTCAAGAGGCGAAGCGTTAAGTTTTGTTCCGTCTTTGTACACATTATATGTGACGTCATAATATTCGTCAGCCTGAACGCGCCAACTAAGGAACACGCCGTTTCCGCTGCGAGGGTCAACTGCCACGAGTCCTCTGTCTAATTTATCTGTCGTACGTTGTGCCATGCCCGAAAAGGCCAAGGCGGCGAGAAGAAACGACGAAAGTAATTTCTTTACCATGGTATTATTTGTTTATCCTGTTGGTTAAATTTATCACAATTTTCATTCTATTTCTGTGACAGCTACTAAATTAGGTTATTTTTTTCATTCTTGCTAATACAAATTTACTTTTGTTAGGATGAATGTAGTAAAATTTGTTTTCCTGCTTGTTTCACTCCCTTATCCCTTATAAAGGAAGTTATTTTAAAAATCTACTATCCTCTAAAATGTTCTTTTCCGGTTTTTTCAATCCCCAATCTTCATATTTGAATTCACTTTCAATTTTTTCCTCTATGTTATCGGGGAGGTTATGGAACAGGTCGAATCCTGTGATGCGTTCCACCTCATCAATGCTTACGGCATAATATTCCAATGGCAGGTGCCATTCCTCATTGGGGAATACGAAGCCTGCGCCCACATATTTTTCTCCACGTTTTTGAAGCACGGCTTTGAAAAAACCGTCAGGTACGGTGACAGCATTGAATTTGCCTATCGTATTGTTGGTGTTCTTCACGATAGGGCCGCATACGATGAGGATGCTGCCCTCTTTGCCTCTCGCCCAGATTCGACATTTGTCTTCCAACACTTGCCAACAGCCGGCATTCATACTTCTGTCTTGTGGACAAATGTTAGTCAGATAGAAGCAGCTGTTCATGGCGCACTTATCCCACTTCATGTCGCCTGCGGGTGCCATGTGTCCACGGCTATACCCAGAGTGCGAATAGTCTGCATTTGTTGCACAATGTTCTATATTCGGATCTGCTTGGAATTGGCGCTTCTTACGGCTTAACGTGCCTTGGGTCTCTTCTCTGGTCAGTTCGTAGGCTACCCAGTTAGGTATTAGCCGCTCTGTGTTGAATGAGAGGTTGAAGCCACAATAGGCGAGGAATTCTCCTTGTGTGCCGACATCAATTTTGGGGAGTTCCATCAATGATGTTTCGAACGGGACATTCTGATTTTCAAGTCTATTTTGTGAACTCTTGCAAGACGATGAGAGTGTGGTCAAAAAGAATATAATGGGGAGGATGAATGTTTTTTTCATATATTTCGGGTATTTAGGAGTGAGTAAAAAAAGGAGAGCAACGCTTGATTGCCCTCCTTCATTTGGGATATTTCCTAAACGTAAATTTAGAAAATTGTGGAATTTATGGAAGGCCCTTCAATTAATACAAACTGAAGTGGTCGTTCTTTTTCGGATAGTCTATCGTGTAGTGCAATCCACGGCTCTCTTTGCGTTGTGAAGCGAATTTGATGACCAAATAAGCGGTGTTGATGATGTTTCTCAACTCGCAGAGTTCCTTTGATACGACAGAGTGTTGGAAGAGGTTTTCCGTCTCTTTGTAGAGGAGTTCCAAGCGGTCGTATGCTCTCTTCAAACGGAGGTTGGAGCGAACGATGCCGACGTATGAGTTCATGATCTGGTTCACCTCCTTAACGCTTTGGGTGATGAGCACCATCTCTTCGTTGAGGGAAGTTCCTTCGTCGTTCCACTCAGGAATTCTGTCGTTCCAGTCGATGTTGCCAATAATCTTCAATGAGTCTTTTGCAGCAGCGTCTGCATAGACGATTGCCTCAAGCAAAGAGTTGGAAGCCAAACGGTTGGCTCCGTGCAATCCTGTGCGAGAACACTCACCGGCGGCATAGAGATTTTTGATGGTCGTGCGTGCGTTCATATCTACCTTGATACCGCCACAGAAATAGTGTGCTGCGGGTACGACAGGAATGTATTGCTTAGTGATGTCGATGCCAACCTCCAAACATTTCTTGTAGATGTTAGGGAAGTGGGCTTTTGTCTCTTCTGCATTTTTGTGAGTAACGTCCAAATAGACGTGGCTCTCACCGGAGATTTTCATCTCGTTGTCGATGGCACGGGCAACGATGTCACGAGGGGCCAAAGAACCACGCTTATCATATTTCTCCATAAACTCTTCGCCCTTCTTGTTTTTAAGCACAGCGCCATAGCCACGCATAGCCTCGGTGATGAGGAATGAAGGGCGGTCGCCTGGGTTGTAGAGTGTAGTAGGGTGGAATTGGACGAATTCCATATCCTCGACCAAACCTTTCGCACGGTAAACCATGGAGATACCGTCGCCAGTAGCCACTGGAGGGTTGGAAGTGCTTTCGTAGATGTTACCGATACCACCGGTTGCCACCATTGTAATCTTTGACAAGAATGTGTGGACGTGGTGTGTACGGATGTCAAGCACATAGGCTCCGTAACATTCGATGTTAGGCGTTGTGTGTTTGATGAGTTGTCCCAAGTGGTGTTGGGTGATGATTTCGATAGCAAAATGCTGGTCGTAAATATCGATGTTAGGGTGATTCTTGATTCTGTCGATGAGGCTTACTTGTACCTCGGCACCTGTGTTGTCCTTGTGGTGAAGGATACGGAAGTCAGAGTGTCCGCCCTCTTTGTGGAGGTCGAAGTTACCGTCTTCGTTGCGGTCGAAATCCACGCCCCAGTTAACCAACTCCTTGATTTGTGCAGGTCCGTTTTCGATGACCATCTTTACTACCTCTTTGTCACAGATACCATCGCCGGCGATTAATGTGTCTTCGATGTGGTGCTCAAATTTGTCCGTAGGTTTAGTAACGGAAGCGATACCGCCTTGAGCGTAATATGTGTTTGCCTCCTCCAAATTTGTCTTGCAGAGGATGGCCACTTTTCCCTTATCAGCCACTTTCAATGCGAAGCTCATTCCGGCTATACCTGAGCCTATCACCAAGAAGTCATATTTCTTTATCATATTTCGTTTTTTATTGTAATTAAACATTGGGCGACAAGTACCGCCATTTTTCGGTGGACACTTTTTCGTGCGTTGAGGCCCTTAACCTTTCACAAATTTAGTAATCATTTGGAAAAATATGTTTTTGTGGAGCAATTTATTGCCCCTTGGAGTTATATTTTTCTCTTTGGTGCATGGAAAATCGGATGAAGGAAACGATACTTGCAAGGAATAATGGAGCGAAATCGATCAGACTATAAGAAAAAACTGTCGGTGTGACGCACCCCGTTGATTGATTTTGAAGTTTAAATGATTTGATGCATTATCCGCATTTTATTTTTCAACAAATTTCCATACTTTTGTAAAAATCAAAAGATTTACAAGAAATGAATATGAAAAAGATAGCGATAGCGTTTCTCTTTGTTTCTGGCCTTGCAAGCCTTTTCCAAGCAAGTGCCCAAGAACAGCAACTAACATTAAAATGCGAACAGATTGGAGAAATCAAGAGTGATAAGAAATTTGCTCCTGAGGAGGGTTGGCTGATGTTGACAACAGATTTGTATCTTCTCAACCCAGAGTCGTTCAAGGGTGTTTTGGAGACACTGCATACGAGTAAGAAGGAGAAGGACAAGATAGAGAATGTCCTTATTACGGCTCAACTTACCAGTACCACCATCGCCCCTGAATTGAGGTACCCGCTCTACAATCTTACGGTGGATTTTGTCAACAAGGAGTTGTCCATCAACAAGTCTAATACGCAGGGCAAGATCAGAATTGCAGACAATGTGCCCCTTAACGTGTATGGTTCCGCATCGGTCGATATCAAGTTGAGCGCAAGGGATATGGGCGAGGACCAGCCCCATGCTCTTTTCCAGTTTGCAAGCAACCAGTTAGCGCAAATCGGTAAGGTCAGAAATGACTACTCGGCTATGAACAAGGTTTCAGAGGAGTATGGAAAGTTGATCGACTGTAAGTTGAAGGACAGACAGTATGTTTTCAACGCTACGGTTTCTCCGTTCGACGAGTTGGAGGTTGACCGTCAGCTCTTTTCCATTTGCCTTTATGAATTTGGCCCAAGCAATAAGGACATAGAGCGTAACTTTTCAAGTGCAAGTTTGAAGAAGTGTGTTGATGGTAATGAGAAGGTTGACTACGATGTTATCCGTAGAAACGTGTTGAAGAAGGATAGCCCCATCATTGTGGCGGTGAATTATAAAAGTGTCCGCAAGCCTGATGTCCGCAAGCCCAACTTGATGAACGACGACTATGTGAACAGTCGTATTGTCAAGGTGAGAAATCTTTACGCTTCAAAGGTCATCAGTGAGGATGTGTACGCACAGGAAGATGAACTCAACGACTTTATGAAAGACTATGTGGCTTTCGACAAGGAGACGAAGCGCTACAAGGAGAACAAGGCGAGGGGTGCGGCAGGTCTGAATCCGATTGCCATCATTGACGGGTATCACGGTTTGCTCAGCGATGTGATGATGAAGAATGTGAAGAAGGAGTTTTTGTACGAATCTGTCTTCCAACCTCACTATCAAGCCATTGTCTCTACTGCCAAGGCAAGTCTAAAGGACGGAAAAGAGCTTGAGCAGATAGAGAAACTGGTGAACATTATGGTGATGGAGAAGGATACGGATAATATCACACCTAACAAAGCGCGTGAGAATTTTGCTATCCTTAACGCGGCTCAATCGTATGTGGAGGATACGAAGTGGGAAGTCAACGTGGAGGATTTGCTCGACAAATATAGTGATGCCTATTTCGATAAGATTTACAGAGCCAAATTGGAGCCACTTTTGCAAGGTGACCCTAAGAGCAAAACGCAGTTGTACGAGAGCTTAAAGAAGGAGTTGGAGGCGTCAGACTGCAAGTTCTGCAAGGATCAAGCCGCCGAATCCTACTTCGAACCATATGAGGACAAGGTAAACGAGATAAATGCGGAGGAGGCTCAAAAAGAGGCCGAGGCAAAAGCCGCCGAAGCCAAGGCTAAGCGTGCTAAAGCAAGAAAGAAGAAATAAGGGCGACCATAAGGGTCGTCCCTACGGAGGGGCTGTTTAAAATTCATTGAAATGTCTCGTTAAGCCTCAGAAAAACAGAAGGCTAATGGGAATCATAGCCTAAAGGCGTAGGTGTGGATAATCCCGTTAGGGATATGATGTGGGTAGAGGTCTAATGCAATCCTGAACAATATTTCCCGTTAGGGAATAAACAAGATTGTTGATTTCTTCAAATGAAAAAATCAGTCATAAATTGGAACAGAGCCATGATTAGGATCTCTTCTAAAAAATGACGAGTGACTTTTTATTTGCGTAATTTAGTATATATATCCTCAATCCGTTGGCTTCCCCGACAATTATGAATCTGCATTATGCATTAAATGATTATCTTTGTGACGTCGGAATAAAGAAGAAAGAAAATGAAAGAAATTGCAACAAGTGTTTTCGACTTTGAGTCTTTGATTTCAACTAACCAAATCTATGTGGATAAAACCAGATATGTCTGGAAAATTGCGAGCACTGGAGAAAAGAGTTTTTTCCTCTCTCGTCCACGTCGTTTCGGCAAGAGCCTGTTGCTTTCCACTTTCAAAGCTTTCTTCCAGGGCAAAAAGGATCTGTTCAAAGGTCTTGAAATCGAACGTCTCGCTCCTGATGTGTGGGAAACATATCCAGTGATCCATTTGGATCTGGCAAGCGGCTCGTCGTATCAAGGGATTGATGAGATTTCCCTAAAGATCAAAGATGAGTTGTTGTTGTCTGCACGTCATCTTAAAGTGTCCATTCTCGATGGAAGCATATCGCGTATGCTTAAAGATCTTATTGAGAAGACTTATGAAAAATATGAGAAACAGGTAGTTGTCCTTATCGATGAGTACGACAAACCTATTCTTGACTCTTTCAAGACAACTTATCAAGAAGATGTGGTGAAGATGATGGCGGAATTTTACCAGCAACTAAAATCCGCTAACGACAAGGAGCGTTTTGTCTTTATCACTGGTGTCACAAAATTCGCACATGTCTCACTTTTCTCTGGCTCTAATAATCCTACAGATTTGACAAGAAATGAAGAGTATGCCACCATGCTTGGCTATACAGAGGATGAATTACGTGCGAATTTTTCAGAACATGTTGATTTTTTGGCAAATAAAATGGAGATGAGTCGCGAAGAACTCCTTTCTTATATGAAATTATACTACAATGGAATGAGGTTCGTCAGCATGGCAATTTTCAAGCCTGCGAAGTCGGCAACCATTCCGATGATCCATGGCATAACAATGGCGCCGATCCCACCGATTGGGAGAAGAACGCCCATACTGGTATTGCTCATGATTTTGCCGAC
>JAKSLA010000014.1 GCA_024401455.1 Paludibacteraceae bacterium
CGAAGGAGCAGATGTATTCTTTGCTGAAAAAGAAGTATGATGGTTACCATTTCAGTGAGAAACTTGTTGATGTCTATAATCCGTTCAGTTTGCTAAATTCGTTGGCAGACAGACAGTTGGATAACTATTGGTTTGCCACGGGCACTCCGACTTACCTGACCTCCATGTTGAAAAGGAAATCGTATGATCTTACAAAATTCAGCAATGGGATAGATGCCACGGCCGAGACAATGGCCTTGTTTGGGAACGGAGAAGAAAATATGGTAGCCGCGCTTTATCAGAGTGGATATCTTACTATCAAAAACTATGATGGGCGAAAATATTATTCATTGGGATTTCCAAACGAAGAGGTGGAAGACGGCTTTATCCAATGTTTGATAAACGAGTATTCTCAACGAAGCGATATAGACGGAGATTATAATCTACGTTTGTTAAGAGACGCTCTTGAAGCAGACGATGTCGAGGGCATTATGTCTCAAATCCAACGGATAATGGGGCAGATACCATTTGAAAGCAACGAGGAGAAGCAGATAGAGGCAAACTTCCGCAACATGATTTACCTGATGATCAGGTTCTCTGGATTCAAAGTTGCGGTGGAACTTCCGACGTTAGGAGGTCGCATCGACGTATTCTTCGAGACAAACAACCGCGTTTATGTGATCGAATGCAAGCGGAATCAGTCGGCAGAAGAGGCATTGTCGCAGATAGACATGAAGAGATATGCTCAAAAGGTTTCGTCCAAAGATAAGCCTGTGGTGAAGATTGGCGTGAACTTTAGCACGCAGGAGAGGAATATTGTGGAGTGGAAAGTTTGTGAGAAATAGGCATAAAGTAAGAATTTAAAACCTGCCACTTTTTTGTTGTTCCTTTGGAGAATTAACCCCCAAATCGATGTGTACCTGTACCTATTGTCCCCCATATTGTTATTACAATGTTTGCTTTGGCTAATCGGACGGTTGATTCCCTACTGTCGCTTCTTGCCTTGCAACTGATTATCGGTTAGACTTGTAGGATAACTACTCATTTCTTTTCTTTGCTTTTCATCTCGATAAATTATCTATCATTATAAACATAAAGATTTTTTAAATAAGAATATAATAGAAATGTTTATGAAATGCCTATATTTGCAATGACATTTGTCAAGGAAATTGCGTATGTTAACTATTGTTGTGCGCTTTTTCTCAAATTCTATCGAATGAAGGTGCCTATTGGCGAACGTATTGTTCGGTTGAATTTTGAAATGTTATAATTGAATACACTTAAAACAGGTTTATGAAAGAGATTAAAATTGGAAATCTTACATTGAAGATGCCCGTTATTCAAGGTGGAATGGGAGTTGGCATTTCGTTGTCAGGTTTAGCTTCGGCTGTTGCAAATGAGGGAGGTGTCGGAGTGATTTCAAGTGCAGGTTTGGGCTTGCTCTACAAGCATTTTTCGACAGACTATCTGAAAGCCAGCATCTATGGATTGAAAGAGGAAATCAGAAAAGCGCGAGAGAAGAGTAGCGGTATCATAGGCGTGAACGTGATGGTGGCTATGTCCAACTTTGCCGATATGGTCAAAACTGCCATACAGGAGAAGGCTGACATCATCTTTTCGGGAGCAGGTCTTCCGCTGGATATGCCATCTTTCTTGAAGAGTGACAGCACCACTAAATTAGTGCCCATCGTCTCTTCTGCCCGTGCGGCAAAAATCATCTGCCAAAAGTGGAAGAGCGTTTACAACTACTTGCCAGATGCAATCGTGGTTGAAGGACCTAAGGCGGGAGGTCACTTGGGTTACAAGGAGAACCAGATCGATGATCAGGATTTCTCTTTGGAGAAGACGATTCCTGAGGTGGTAAGCGTTGCCAACGAATATAAGGAGGAGAAGAATATCCCAGTTTTTGCCGCAGGTGGTATTTATACGGGTGAGGATATGTCTCGTATTATGGAGTTGGGCGCTGCTGGCGTGCAGATGGGAACTCGTTTCGTGACGACGGAAGAGTGTGATGCGTCTGATGCTTTCAAGCAGACTTATATCAATGCAGAGGAGAAGGACATTGAGATTATCAAAAGTCCGGTAGGTATGCCTGGCCGTGCCATTTGGAACAACTTCATCCAAAAGATGAAGGAGGGAAATACGCACCCTAAAGGTTGTGCTTGTCACTGCATCAAGACTTGCGATAGCACGAAGAGTCCTTATTGCATCATCATGGCACTCTACAATGCCTTTAAGGGTAACTTTGATCGAGGGTATGCGTTCGCTGGTTCAAATGCATTCAGGGCTAAGAAGATAGAGACGGTCAAGGAGATTTTCGCCAGCCTTAAAACTGAATACGAAAAATACCAACTCTCCAAGTCGAAGAATAGGGTGTTAGGATGATCGTTCTGTACTCTCTATAGAGCATGGGCGAGAGATTGTCTGTTGATAATTCTCTCGCCTTTCTATTTTATTGTGTATTAGTTCGTTCTTCTCCTTTAGGACGAATCTGTAGTGGGGGGCGGCGAAAAGTTATCAACAACTTTTGTTGAAATTGTTGATAACTATGTTAAGAATCACCGTGCGGACACCTTTTTGCCGATGGACCTAATGTTATATCTTTGTAAAAAAATAGAAGACGAAAATGCAAGAGATATTCTCTATATTGTTGAAATTGATGAAGGAACATTCGTGCGTTATCATCCCTGATTTGGGAGGTTTCGTTATGAATGCAAAACCTGCTGTGGTTGATTATGCATCCAATTTTTTTATGCCACCGAGCAAAGAGTTGTTGTTCAATTCTCATTTGACGCATAATGACGGCTTGTTGGCTCATGCATTGATGCAGGAGAAGCATCTCTCATTTGAGGAGGCTACGAAACAGATTTCTGCCGCAGTGGCAGAGGTGAAGGCGGCGCTTAGCACCAAAGGGCATTATACCGTTGGTTCGTTTGGTTCATTTGCATCTACGGCAGGTGGTTATCTCTTCCGCTTTGCTGATATGCAGGTCGATGATCTTTCCTCCTTTGGCTTGCGTGAATTCTATTTCCCTCGTTTGGAGGAGGCGCAAGAGGCTCCTGTTCAACAGACTGCGCCTAAGTCAACGCATTCGTTCCCAAGTTTCTTGGTTGGTGGGGTGGCTGCCGTGGTGGCTATGTTGCTGTTCACACAGCCAGTTAGCGACGAACGTCATATTGATATGGCCAATTTCTCTCCGGCTCAAATGAAGGAGGTCGTACTTCCTCAAAAGAGTTATTACTTGGTGGTGGATAAGTTTTCGACGGAAGAAGCGGCGTTGTCGTATGGTGATTCACTCTCGGCTCTAATGGAAGACTCCACTCAACATTTTGAGGTGTTGAGAATGGATGGTGAATTTTTGTTGGCTACACATCCAACGAAGTCGTTGACAAAGGCTCGTGAGATAAAACAGGATATCTCCGCATTCGTACAAGATTCCATAATGGAGCATACTTTTGTTTTGGGCATTTATAAATGATGGAAATGAGATAATCAAATGATACAAGGTCGGTATGCAAATGCCGACCTTTTGGTTTATTTTTGTCTTCATGCAAAGACTTACAGAATATGATTTTGAGATTTCAATATCTTTCCCATTCGGCGTATGATGGGTATTTTGTGATTGTATATTTAGCCATTTTTGTCGTAACTATCCTATACTATGTCATCAAAGACAGATATTGGGAGTATAGGCGTTTAGGGAAAAATAATGCAAGTGGCAGTACGATGCTGACGAGAGGACAAGAAGCGTTTGCTCAAGTCTTGGGTGCCATATTAGTTGGCAATTCAGCAAGCGACCGTTCTCTCCAAGAGGTCTATAGTTTCTTGTCAAAATATTATAGTGCTCATATCGTAAACATGATTTTAAATGACATCAAGATTTGTATGAATCCTATCAATCAAGCCCGTATAGTGTCAGATGTTCATTCGTTCGACAAATCTTTGGAAATTGTGTTTAATGAGTATGAACGGTCAACCCATAGGAAGAAGATTTTGAAGTTTCTCAATGATATTTGTGTCATTGACAATGTAGATCCGAAGGAGAATGTTTTTCTTCAAAAGGTGGTATATGCATTCTCTAACCCCAAGGAGTATATCATAGGAGGATGTGGAAATCTAAAATAGGGCAGGAAGGCTATCTCAACGTAGGCAATGCCAGATTTAAAATGGAGAAATAACGAATAGTTGCTGAATTTTGTCTGTTTGCTAAATAGGTTGATAGTTAGTAATTTACAATATTCCTTTGTTAGAGAAGCAAGTTTTGTATATCTTCGTGTCCTAAAAATACGGTAAATTATTGTAGCAAATAAATATAGATAGTATGAACATAGTTGTTAAAGAATCAGACCTCATCAAGGCTTCGGAAGAGGGTGTCGATGAGTTTTTGAAAGTATTCATTGACAGGTACAAGGCAACCATCGGAGCGGAGGTTTCTGCGGATACGATGGCGGAACTGAATGCCTATCAGCATACGTTGTTGGCTTATGATTTGTTCAGGGAACAGATCAACGAGGGTGGTTTCGTGCAACTCATTCAGAACGGTTATGGAGGCTACATCTTCCACAATCCATTTGCCAAGTCGTTGAAGTTGTTTGGCGCCACAAAGATGTCCAAGTTGGTCTATGCGGCACGAGAGATTTATGATGCCAACAAGGAGGCTTTGGAGAAAGAGACCACGGAAGAGGAATTCTATTCCATGTATGTCGATTTTGAAGCTTTTGATGAGTTGGAAGAGAAGTTTTTTGAGTTGGAAGAAGAGACTACTTGTCTCGTTGCCACTTATGTGGACGAGAATATTGATTTGTTTGCAACTGTCGATAAGGACTAAAACTTTAATTTCAGTAATATTTTCCCCGAGGAGGTAAAGCATCCCTTTATCTCCTCATTTCCCGAACCGATGGTTTCCCGTCCATCGGTATAGTAGCATATCCCGTATTTCATATAGCAAGTGATGGCGTTGTTGACGTTCCATTGCAGGTTGACACAACTCTTGTGTCCTATGCCGTAGTGGCAAGGAATGGAGAAAACGTGCAATATATCCTTTTCGTATAGGTAGATACGATTGTCGTAGTGTGGCGTGTGGAAATAGGCGTAGCGCAAGGAGAGTTTAAGGTGGGTGCGGCTGATTTTTACCGGAAAATCAAAGTCTTGGGCGGCCATCCATCCGTAGGTTGCTCCGTTGGCTCCAACTTGGTGGCGGTTGCCTTCTGCCAAAGTTTGTAGTTCGAAATGCTCCCAATGTCGGCAGCGAATGCCGTACCGAAGGATTTGTTTCTTTGACTCAGAACTACCTGGTGTCCCACTTTGATCTTTTTCGCTTCGTTTCTCTTTGAATTTCATATAAGTGTAACTCCGTTTGCCTAACGATGTGGAGAGGTAGGCGAGGTAATCGTAGCCAGAAGAGTGGGGCCGGCTGCAGGAGTAGCGCAGCCACGGAAAGGTGTAAGCGTCTGCATACAGCGAGAGGGTGAGTCTTTTAAGCGGTTTGAATTCGCTTCCTATGTAGAGCCCCTCTTCGTTCTCTATGTGGGAGTTTTCGGAGAACCCATTGGCGTAGTTGGCTTGGTATTGGGGCGAATAGTGACGATGAATGATGAGAAAGCCAGCCCTTGACGAGGGGTAGATGCGACAACCGTTGAGGTAGGCAAGGGCTTGGTTGGCGTCGGTTGCAACCTCTCCGAAGAAATATAATCGTTTGATATATAAGGAATAGTCTGCACTTGCGTTCCAGTGTCGGTCGGTCATGGATAGTTTGTATCGGTTGTAGGGCTTGGGCGTGGGACAAAGAGTGTCTCCGTAGTGGTAGGTGAGGAATGTGCCTCCCATCTTGAGGCGTTCGCCGTTGTAAGAGATATTGCTTCCGAAGATCTCTTCGCTTGTTGCCTCTTTTTTTGCAAGTTCATTTTCCGTTCGGTGTAAGCCGTCGGTTTTGAAAGAGGTGATGAAGGATTGGGACGAAAGGTTTGCGTCTATCTTTTTGTGAGAGTAGAAGAGGGTGGTGTTCAACCGTTTCCATTCTAAGGTGGCGCCTCCTCCTCGCAAGAATCCGCTTTCTCCAATGGATGTGTAAGGGAAAATGCCTCGGTTGCGTTGTAATGAGTTGAGGACGTTGTTTGATTTCCCGATGATGCTGCTTGTGCCTATGACGAGTCCTTGCCCGAAGTTCGCTTTGTAGTCGCCTATGCAGATGCGTTTGAATAGTCCGACATTGTTGATCTGAAGAAAGGCCGATTGGAAGTCGAATACCTTTTGCTCTTTGTTCCAGACGCTTTCCCCCGCATCTTTTTCGCCTGCGAAACCGAAGGAAAAGAGGTCGTCGAAGCGACTTTTGTATTTTAGGTAATAGTGGTTAGGGTCGCCAAGGTAGGCAGCGCGCCGCGATGAATCAGGAGATGAGTATCCCTTCTTCCTTTCGAACGTTCGGTCGTAGCGTAGATACAGGTCACTTTCGTGGTTACGCAATCGTTGAGCAAATGCTTTCTTCTTGTTTTCAGAGAGATAGACGTAAGGCAATATGCGATTTATCTCTTTCTCCGTAAGTCCCTCCACGCATTTTAGTTCGTATAGACTGAGGAACGGACCGAACCTTTTCCTGTAAAGGAGAAGGCTTTCTGCCTCAATTTGGGTAATGCCGGGGATGCGTAGCCACTCCTCCATGGAAGCGCTGTTGAGTTCTATTTTGTTTTTGGAGAGCAGATCGATTTCGTCGCTAAGTAGTTCGAAGTCGATGTTGGTGTTCTCTTCATCGGCAAAAGATTCCGAGAGGTCGATGAGAATGTCGTCGCTTTCGTTTTGTCCGAGGACGATGGCGGAGAGGAGTAGAAATGTGCAAATAAACAAGAAACGCATAACTGATTTTTTAAAAATTACTACTGAGGCCAACTGCGAGCGAGTAGCCTAACTGATTGTGATAGAAACTGGAAACGTCAAAGCGGAACCATTTCAAATCGAATCCGCAACCTAAGGAAGGAACGATGGGTAACATCCGAAATCCGCAGCGCAGTGTCATTCGTTCGTAAATGAATTCGAAGCCGTTTCGTAATTCCCACGCCTTTTGATCGTTCTCTTCCACTTCGACGAGCCAGCGGGCATTGTCCAAGAATTTTATGGCCGAACTGACAACGATGCTTCGGCTCTCGTTGGTTGTTGCCTCCTCGCATTGGGTAAGTCTGGCGGACGCCAAATTCCGAAACAGCACACCGATTTGATACTTGTTGCCCTTTTCGTAGAAGATGCCCGTGTCATTGAAAATTGAGGCAGTCTCTCTTTCGCACCCCGTGAAGTAGAGGCTCTGGTAACGAAGGTAAGTGCCTAAGCACCAATGTTCTGAAATTCGTTTCCCTAACCCATACCCCAAGGCGAATTGGCGGTAATCTTCAAATCCGAAATGGCTGAAGCGAGTGATGTGAGTTGCCCAATGTGTAGGGAGGAGGAGGCTCGTGTTCCATTCGCCCAACTTTCCTTCGCAATACTCGTTGTGGTAACTTAAGTTGACTGTTCGCCTCTCTGCCGTGGTTGAAACGGCTGGATTTTCGTAGTGAGGCGAGCAAAGCACGATGCTTCCCATTGCCGATGAAATGGGATTATTTGCGCATCTTCGGTAGGGCTCGGCCGACCAGGAGAGGGCATAAATGAATGCAAATATCACTGTTGTAATGAAACGCATAGCAAATAAAACGGCGAACTCATTTCAAACAAAACGTATATGGGTTCGACTATTTTCTAAATGCAAAAATAAACAAAATTCATTTTCTTTTTAATATTTTCTGTAAAAATGTTGTTGTGTTTCTTTGTTTATGACAATTCTCTTTATTTAATTTTCGAGAAAGTTTTGCGACCTCCGATTAATTACTTAACTTTGAGGAAGATTGGACACTTTTGGTATGGTTGTTGATGAGATTTATCATAAGAGGTTTGATATAGACGGGATGATGCTAATTATCAGTTGTTTAAAGTCCGATTTGTTACATAATGTATGTCTAAAAAGAAGATTATGAGTAAATACTTAAAGTGTGTTTTTGTTTCTGTTGTCATCTCTTTGAGTTGTTTCGTAGCGAAGGCTCAGGATGTTTCGATCAATATGGACAATGTGGTATATGCCTACATTGAGGATGGCGATACGATTCCTCAGTTGGTTTTGCCTACGATATACGTGTTCCCCGCGTTGAAATTTGAATCCAGCAAGCAGGAGAAGTTCTATTGGAAGACGGTTCGTGATGTGAAACGTACGCTTCCATATGCCAAGGCGATTGGTTCTACTTTGCAGAGCATCAATGCGGAATTGGAGAAGATTCCGGATGAAAAGGCACGCAAGGCCTATATGAAATCCAAAGAGGAGGATTTGATTGGTCAATACGAGTCGGATATGCGCAAGATGACGCTTTCGCAGGGAAAGATGCTTATCCGTTTGGTGGATAGAGAGTGCGACCAGACTTCTTACGAGTTGATCAAGCAATATCGTGGCGGTGTGCGCGCCTTCTTCTGGCAAGGTTTCGCCAAATTGTTTGGTGCCGATTTGAAAACGACTTACGACAAGGACGACAAAGATAAAATTGTAGAGCGTGTCATCATTTTGGTGGAGGCAGGACAGTTGTAATAAATGGATTTGTATGAGATTTTTCAAGATAATTGTTCCGTTTGTTCTTATGGGCGTTGCATTGTCAGCTTGTGGTGATAAGCCATCTGTCTGCGAATCTTTTATTGGTTCGCATGATGCATTGGTGCGAGGCGAAGGCCGAATTTATGTGACCGATTCTTCCTTGCGTTTTGATTATCCAGGCACCCGTTTCGCCATTGGTGTTGAAGGCGAGGGGCGAATTTATGCGGCGCTTAAGCCGAATGCTGGTTATTTTACATTGTTTGTAGATGGAAAGGAAAAATCACAGATAAGTACATACGGTGTTCCTGCTGATGATTTGGACTCATTGTCGGATGGTAAATTGTTTTTTTTAGATTCGTTGTCGGGCGGAAAACATCAATTGGAGTTGATCTTGAAGTCGGAAGGGTTGTTTTGTAAACCTGAGTTCTTCGGATTTCAATCAAAGGGCAACTTCCGTTTTTATCCGTTAGAGAGGCGTAGCAAGCGTTTCGAATTCATCGGTAATTCCATCACTTGTGCCTATGGCGTGGAGGCTCCTGATGAAACGTGGATCTTCAATGATTCGACTTCTAATTTCACCTGCTCGTACGCTTTTCTGACGGCGTCGGCGTTTGATGCAGAGTTGATGGTGGTAGCCCGTTCTGGAATAGGCGTTTATCGTAACTATAACGATGATCCTCAAGGTTCCGCCCGTCCGATGCCTGTCGTTTATCGTAATGTTTTGATTTCGGAAGAAGATTCGAAGTGGGATTTTGCATCGGTCCAAGAGCCAGATTTGCTTTGCATCAACTTGGGAACAAACGATTTGAGTACAGTCGGGTTCCGCTGGGATTTGTTTGATCAGGCATACCGTAATTTCTTGACGGAAGTCCGTGGATATTATCCTAACGCCAAGATTCTATTGTTGGCGGGATGTATGTTGCCTGCCGGTCCTGTTTGGGAGGAGTACTGCTCTCGTTTGAATGCCATTGCCGAAGATTGGAAGAAAAAGGGCGACGACAAGATATACCGTTGTGATTTTGAACCGCATAATGGATCTTTGGGGTATGGGGCAGATTGGCATCCGTCCAAGGCTCAACAGCAGAAGATGGCGCAAACGCTGATTCCTGTTGTCCAATCTATATTGAATGAATAATGAATTTTATGATTCGAAAAATAATTACCTTGTTGATAGGTTGTTTGGCTTTAGCCTCTTGCGGGAAACGCGGAGGCGAAAAATCTTGCTCCTATCTGACGCAAGATTCGACTGTATTGAAAGTGGCGACACTATCCCGTTCCACGTCCTACTTTAACCTACAAGGGGAGGAGATGGGGTTCGAGTATGAAATGGCCTCTCGATTTGCAAAATCTTTGAATTTGAAGTTGGAAGTGCTTTTGGCGAAGGATATGGAGGAGTTGGTCGAGATGCTCTCCAATGAGGAGGTGGATCTTGTGGCTTATCCGTTGACAATCACCAATGATTACAAGGAGCGTGTTCGTTATACGATGCACGAATACATCACGAACCAAGTCCTCGTTCAACGTAAAGGAAAGGGCGCCCAGGTGCTCAAAGACGTGACGGAGTTGATTGGTCACACTGTCTTTGTGGTGGAAAATTCGAAATACCATGAGCGTTTGGAGAACTTGAATAGTGAGTTAGGAGGTGGAATAGATATTCATCTTGTCTCCAACGAAGAGGACGAAGAGTCGTTGATAAAGAAGGTTTCCAAAGGGGAGATAGAGTTTACTGTGGCCGACAATAATATTGCGGAGGTGAATAAGACTTATTACTCCAACATTGATGTGGCATTGAAAGTGGGATTTGACCAACGTTCAGCGTGGGCAGTCGGCTTGGAGGCGGATAGTTTGTATGAAGCGGTCAACAACTGGTTTACGGAATCGAAGAACAACTACATACACCAATATCTTTACAACAAGTATTTTAGGCAGGCGAAGACCAGTTCGGTTGGTTACAAGAAGTTCATCGATAGTCATACCATTTCTGAGTTCGACGGCTTATTTAAGAAATATGCTCCGAAGATAGGTTGGGACTGGAAGTTGCTGGCTTCGTTGGCTTATCAGGAGTCGCGCTTTCAGCCGACGGCTTGTTCGTGGGTGGGGGCAAGAGGTTTGATGCAGTTGATGCCGAAGACGGCGACGGCGCTGGGCCTGGATTCCTCAAAGATAGAGGAACCTGAAATGAGCGTCCATGCGGCTGTGTTGTATTTGCAGTCGGTCGAGAAATATTTTATGTCCATAGAAGATAATGTCGAGCGTTCAAAGTTTATTTTGGCAAGTTACAATGCTGGGGTAGGACATGTGAAGGATGCCATTGCATTGGCAGAGAAGCATGGGAAGAATCCTGCCGTTTGGGAAGGCAATGTGGCCGACTGCCTTTTGTGGAAGAGTAACCCCGACTATTTTAACGACCCCGTAGTGCGTTGCGGCTATCTTCGTGGCGAAGAGACATTCCGTTTCGTGAGTGAAATAATGGTCCGCTATTTGGAGTACAAAGATGTGATTAAAGGATAAAGCGTTATTATTGCGGTATAATTAGATAAGATCACTTTGAATTCCTAATTCAATCTCTTCATTGGTGAAGATGAAGGACAAACCGCTCTCTTCATCTGTTGGGCTTGATATCATTCTATCGTGTTGATTGTCCTATTTTATTATTTCTTACATCAAAACCACCATCACAGCGCTTTTAGAGATGTGTTCTCCTTTTTTGACGAGGATGTTTTGAACGGTTCCGTCAACCGTGGATTTGATTAGGTTCTCCATTTTCATGGACTCCAAGACGAGGAGAGGGGTGCCGATGTTGACGTGGTCCCCTTCTTTGACAAAGAGGTCTGTCACCGTGCCGGGAATGACGGATTCGATTTTTTTCGGGTCGGTCCGTTTGTAGGCTTTGCGCTTCTCCATTTTGGAGGTTAAATATGTTTGGTAGGTTGAGCCGTCTTCTGTGACAAAGTCAACCAATTCTTTCTCTTCTGCCATGATTTATAAGGGAATATAAATTGGGTGGATGGAAAAGGCTCCCTTAAAATGGAGGAAGTCCGTGTTTCTTTGTTGGACGGAGTTCGCTCTTGTTTTCAGAGAGTTTCAAAGCGTATATGAGCGTCTTTCTTGTTTGGGATGGTTCGATGATGGCATCGATGTAGCCCTTTTCTGCTGCCACGTATGGGTTGGCGAACTTCTCCTTATATTCTTGAATTTTGGCTTGGCGAACTGCCTCTTGGTCTTCCGCCTCTTTGATTTCCTTGCCGAAGATGATGTTGGCAGCGCCTTCTGGTCCCATCACCGCAATTTCTGCGCACGGCCATGCGAAGACGAAGTCTGCTCCCAAATGGCGGGAGTTCATGGCTACGTAAGCACCTCCGTAAGCCTTTCTGAGGATGACGGTGATTTTTGGAACGGTTGCCTCCGAGTAGGCGTAGAGCAACTTTGCTCCGTGGCGGATAACGCCGGCGTGCTCTTGCTCAATGCCAGGTAAGCATCCTGGTGTGTCTTCCAACGTGACCAGCGGAATGTTGAATGCGTCGCAGTAGCGGATGAATTTTCCAGCCTTGTCTGCTCCGTCGCAATCGAGGACGCCTGCCAAGTAGTAGGGTTGGTTGGCAACAAAACCCACAGATTGTCCATCCATGCGGCCGAAGCCCACCACGACATTCTTGGCAAAGAGTTCTTGCACTTCGAAAAATTCCGAGTTGTCGGTGATTGCTTTTATGATGTCCCTTACGTCGTAAGGTTGTTTTGTGTTCTCTGGAATGAGGTCGGCAATGTTTCCTTTGAAAGTTGGCTCTTGTGGCGCGCACTTCTCCATGGCGGCATCGTTGCTGCTTGGAATGTAGGATAGGAGTGACCTTATTTGGTCGAAGCACTCCTTTTCGCTAAGGGCATAGAAATGTGCGTTGCCTGAGATTTCTGCATGGGTACGGGCGCCTCCGAGTTCCTCTTGCGTCACCTTCTCGCCCAATACCGATTCAATGACGGCTGGGCCTGTGATAAACATTTTGGAGATGTTCTCCACTACGAAGACGAAGTCTGTCAATGCTGGCGAATAAGCCGCACCTCCTGCGCAAGGTCCGAGAATGACGGATATCTGGGGAATGACACCCGAAGAGATGGCATTGCGATAGAATACTTCACCATAGCCGGCTTGAGCATCTACGCCCTCTTGTATGCGTGCGCCTCCCGAATCGTTGATGCCGATGCAAGGCATCTTCATCTTGAGGGCATAGTCCATGATTTTCGCAATTTTGCGGGCATGCGTTAATCCGAGTGATCCTCCCATGACGGTGAAGTCTTGGGAGAATATGCAGACAGGTTTCCCGTTGATGGTTCCTGTACCGGTCACCACACCGTCGGAAGGGAGCACTTTCTTGTCCATTCCGAAGTTATGGACTTCATGCTTGGCGAAGAGGTCGTATTCAAAGAAAGAACCCTTGTCGAGAAGTGCCTCGATACGTTGGCGGGCCGTCATTTTGCCTAAATCGTTCTGCTTCTTGATGGCTACTTCTCCACCACCCAATCGGATGGCAGCCTCTTTCTCTCGTAGTTTTGCAATTTCCTTTTCCATTGCCATGCGTGTTATTTAGGTGCTTTCCTGTAAAGTACGGCAGCTATGATGGAGAATACTATGTTTGGCAGCCAAACGGCTAATCTTGGCGAAAGTGAACCGCTGACGGCAAACTCTGACGATACCGTGTAGAATAGGATGTAGGAGAAACTGAGCAGCAATCCGAATCCCAAGTTCATGCCCATACCGCCCTTCACTTTCTTGGAAGAAAGGGATACACCGATAAGGGTTAGGATGAAGGCGGCGAAGGGGAAGGAGAATCGTTGCTCATATTCGATTTCAAACTCCTTGATGGTGCCGATGCCGCGGCTTTTCTGCTTTTCGATGTAGTTCTTCAATTCGTCATTCTTCATCTGTTCGTACATGCCTTTGTAGGTGAAGAACTCCTCTGGCTCGACGGGGATAATCGTGTCGATGCGAACGCCTTTGGTCATTTTTTCGTACATGCCGTCAAAGTCGCGGCGAATGTAAGTGTGTATGCTCCAATTGTGTAGCGTGTCCCATACGAGGGTATCTGCCGTTATACGGGACACAAGCGTCTTTCCGTCGAATTTCTCCAATGAGGCGCGGTAGCCCATCTTTTGTGTCTTGTCATAATAGTCGATGAACAAGATTTCGCCCGGAGCAACTTCCATCTGTATTTTTGTCGCGTTGTCGCTTCGCTTTTTCTTTACGTATTCTTCTTGGAAATCAAGACGTTCTGCATTGGCAGGAGGAATGATGTAACCACTCAACGTGAAGGTGAGAATGGCAATCAAGCCTGCCGAAATCATGTATGGTCTCACCAAACGGTTGAAACTGATGCCTGTGGAGAGAATGGCGATGATCTCCGAATTCTCGGCCAACTTGGAGGTGAACAGGATAACCGCGATGAAAGTGAACAGCGGGCTGAACAGATTGACGAAGTAGGGTATGAAGTTACAATAATAGTCAAATACGATGGCCGATAGCGGCGCATTGTGTTCCATAAAGTCGTCGATCTTTTCTGACACGTCGAACACGACGGCAATGACGATGATCATGGCGATGGCCAAGAAGAAAGTTCCGAGGAACTTCTTTATGATGTAGATGTCGAGTTTCTTTAGCATAGAGTATATAAAATTAAAGTCGGGTGCTTAGTTTTACAACCATGGATCTCTTCCATTCGGCGAAGGTGCCTGCGATGATTTGCTTGCGTGCTTCCGTGACGAGCCATAGATAGAACGCCAAATTATGGATGGAGGCAATCTGCATGGCGAGCAACTCTTCGGCAATGAAGAGGTGTCGGAGGTAAGCCTTTGTGTAGGCGTGGTCCACATAGGATGTGCCGTCTGGGTCGATCGGCGAAAAGTCGTCAGCCCATTTCTTGTTGCGCATATTCATGATGCCATTTTGGGTGAAGAGCATGCCGTTTCTGCCGTTTCGAGTTGGCATCACGCAGTCGAACATATCCACGCCGCGTTCAATGGCTTCGAGAATGTTGACGGGGGTGCCCACTCCCATGAGGTAGCGAGGCTTGTCCTTAGGCAAGATCTCGTTCACGACCTCGATCATTTCGTACATCACTTCGGCTGGTTCGCCCACGGCAAGACCGCCGATGGCGTTGCCTTCACGACCTTTGGAGGCGATGAACTCGGCCGACTGTTGGCGTAGATCCTTGTAGGTGCATCCTTGCACGATAGGGAAGAACGTTTGTGTATAGCCGTATTTAGGCTCAGTCTCGTCAAAATGCTTCAAGCCTCTGTCGAGCCAGCGATGGGTCATTTCCATCGATTTCTTTGCGTATTTGTATTCGGCGGTTCCCGGCGTACATTCGTCGAGCGCCATGATGATGTCTGCACCGATGATTCTTTGCGTATCCACCACGTTTTCAGGGGTGAATATATGTTTTGAACCGTCTATGTGCGAACGGAAAATGCAACCCTCCTCCGTGAGTTTTCGGTTGTCCGACAATGAGAAGACTTGGAAGCCGCCGCTATCCGTCAAGATGGGTTTGTCCCATCCGTTGAATTTGTGGAGGCCACCTGCTTTTTCCAAGATGTCTAACCCAGGACGGAGGTAGAGGTGGTAGGTGTTACCCAATATGATTTGTGCTTTGATGTCGTCTTTTAGTTCACGTTGATGAACGCCCTTGACGGATCCCAATGTGCCGACCGGCATGAAGATTGGCGTTAGAATCTCGCCATGGTCGGTGGTTATTTTCCCGGCTCTGGCGTTGCTTTTTGTGTCGGTATGTTGAAGTTCGAATTTCATTGGACGAATTATGACTATAATTACAATTTACAAAATTCGCTTTTTTTTCTCAAATAGGCAAATCTGAATGGACGAAGGGCGCAAAAAAAGAGGATGTAGCAAAAAAAAGAGGATGTACCCAATGTGTGATACACCCTCTTTATTGTTTTGATATACTATCAGATTAGTATTGAACCTCAGCAGTAAGGATGTTCTCCTTGATGCTTACGATCTTAACCAAAAGGTAGTTGTCACCGTTTTGGTAGAAGAAGTAAGATGGAGTCTCGTTCAAGTTGTACTTAGCAGAGTAAGCCTCTTGAGTCTCGGCTGTCTCACCCAACTCAGACTTGCTGTAGTCAGTGCTTGCTGATGTGTAAAGTTCCTCAGAGATGTTAGCCATCTTACCAGCGAGGTACTTCAAGTTGTCAGCCTTGTTGTAAACGTAAGTCAAGTTGAAGATCTTAGAAGCGTACTCCTTGCCAGTTGCGTCGAAGATAATAGTTTGCTTGTTGCTCAAGTAACGAGAGTTACCCTTGTAGTCAGACTCGCTCTTTGCGTTTTGCAAAGTGAACTTGTATGTTTGACCGTTAACCTTAACTGTGTAGTTACCCAAAACACCAACGAACTTGATTGTCTTAGTGAGTGCTGGATTAGCCAAGTTAGCCTTTCCGTTGTATGCAAAACCATTAACGTCAACAACGTCAACGTTGCTTGCCCAACTGTTGCTTACTGTGATTTGGACGTTAGAAATCTCTTTCTCTGAAACGATGTCCAAAGTGATGATTTCGTCATCTGCGTTTGCCTTAGGGTCGGAAGTGCTCTTTGCAAGAAGAAACTTGCCGTTGTTCTCTACTGTAGTGTTGTTGATTGAGAATTCGATCTTTGGATCGTCGTCGTCGTCGTCACTACAAGAGGTGAATACTGAGCAGCTCAAAGAAAAGAGGACTGCCAAAGTTGAAAATAAAAATCTCTTTTTCATGATTTTAAAATTTATTTTAATTGTTTTATTGGGCGCAAAGTTAGTCTTTTTTTCCATCTTGAGGTAAAAAGATTCCTAAAAAAGAGACGAATGGACCATTAAAAGACATAAAAAGGGAGAAAACTTTCAGTGAAAGAATCACTATTTGTGGCTATGTTTTTTTATACGTTGGGAAAAATTAGTAATTTTGCAGACTATAGAAAAAGAGGGGAACCCTTTTTTAATGTGAAATGTAATGGGTGCAAAGTGTTGTCTGCGGTGAGTTAGGCGGGCTTTGATCAACCCTAAAAATTAGATATAAATGAATAAGATTGTCAGTAAGGAGAATTTCTCTGAAAATGTGATCAAGTTGGAGGTCGAGGCACCTTTGATTGCAAAGTCGCGCAAGGCGGGGCATTTCGTCATCGTTAGAGTGGACGAGAAGGGTGAGCGCATTCCGTTGACCATTGCTGCCGCAGATGTAGAGAAGGGTACTATCACGCTAGTTGTTCAAAAAATAGGTGTCACATCCATCAAGTTGTGTTCGTTGAACGTCGGTGATGAGATTTTGGACTTGGTTGGTCCATTGGGTAAGGCTACTCACATTGAAAAGTTTGGTACCGTCGTGTGTGCAGGTGGTGGCGTCGGTGTTGCTCCGTTGTTGCCTATCGTTGAGGCAATGAAGAAGGCAGGCAACCGAGTTATCACGGTTTTGGCTGCCCGTACGAAAGACCTCATCATTCTTGAAGAGCAAATGCGCAAGTTCTCAGACGAGGTTATCATTATGACAGATGATGGTTCATCAGGTCGCAAGGGTTTGGTGACTAACGGTATCGAGGAGGTGGCTGCTCGTGAGAAGGTGGATTGTTGTGTGACAATCGGTCCTGCTATCATGATGAAGTTCGTCTCTTTGTTGACAAAGAAATTGGAGATTCCGACTGTGGCTTCTTTGAATACGATCATGGTTGACGGAACAGGTATGTGTGGCGCTTGCCGTGTGACGGTGGGTGGCAAGACAAAGTTCGTCTGCGTGGATGGTCCTGAATTCGATGCTCACCAAGTGGATTTTGATGAGATGTTGATGCGTCTTGGCGCATACAAGGAGGAAGAGAAGGCCGATATGTACAAGGTAGGAAAGTAAAAAAGAAAAGATTATGGCTGAAGATAGAAATGTGGCTTGGCGTGAAGAGTTGCGCAAGTCATTGTCAAATAAGGAGCGTACGGCTCTTACTCGTGTAAAAATGAATGAGCTCGACGCTAAGTACAGAGCTCGTGTGCGCGAAGAGGTGAATCAAGGTTTGACGAAGGAGCAGGCTTTGCAGGAGTCAAAGAGATGTTTGGATTGTCCAAATCCGACTTGTATGCAAGGTTGCCCCGTAAGCATCAACATCCCTGGTTTCATCAAGAATATCGAGCGTGGCGAATTTTTGGAGGCTGCTAAGGTTTTGAAGGAGACCAGTGCGTTGCCTGCCGTTTGTGGTCGTGTTTGTCCGCAAGAGAAGCAATGCGAATCTCAATGTATCTATAAGCAGAAATTGAAGAAGGAGGCCGTTGCCATCGGTTATTTGGAGCGTTTTGCCGCTGATTATGAACGTGAGAGCGGTCAAATCTCCGTTCCAGAGATTAAGAACAAGAACGGTGTCAAGGTGGCAGTCGTTGGTTCAGGACCTGCTGGACTTTCGTTTGCTGGTGATATGGCAAAGAATGGTTACTCGGTGACTGTATTCGAGGCGTTGCACGAGATTGGTGGCGTGTTGAAGTATGGTATTCCTGAGTTCCGTTTGCCAAACCGTATTGTGGACGTGGAAATCAACAACCTTCGCAAGATGGGTGTCGAGTTCGTTAAGGACTGCATCATCGGAAAGACAATCTCGATTGAGGATTTGGAGAAGGAAGGTTTCAAAGGCGTGTTCGTAGCAAGTGGAGCCGGTCTTCCTCGTTTCATGAATATTCCAGGTGAGAACTTCATCGGTATCATGTCCTCTAATGAGTATTTGACTCGTGTAAACTTGATGGACGCTTCAAATCCAGAGTTTGACACACCTATTTATAAAGGAAAGAACGTAGCTGTTATCGGTGGTGGTAATACGGCTATGGACTCAGTTCGTACGGCATTGCGTTTGGGTGCTGAGCGTGCGATGATCGTTTATCGTCGTTCGGAGGATGAGATGCCTGCTCGTTTGGAGGAGGTGAAGCATGCTAAGGAGGAAGGCGTAGAGTTCTTGACCTTGCACAACCCAATCGAATACTTCGGTGATGAGAAGGGCCGTGTGACGAAGATGCGTTTGCAGAAGATGGAGTTGGGTGAGCCAGATGCTTCAGGCCGTCGTTCACCGGTAGAAATTCCGGGTGCGGTGGTTGACATCGATGTTGATGAAGTAATCGTCAGCGTAGGCGTGTCTCCAAATCCATTGGTGCCAAATTCGGTAGCCGGCTTGAACGTCAGTCCTAAGGGAACAATCGTGGTTAATGAAGGTATGCAGTCTTCTATTCCGATGATTTTCGCAGGTGGTGATATCGTTCGTGGAGGAGCAACGGTTATCTTGGCCATGGGTGATGGCCGTTCCGCAGCTAAGGCAATGGATGATTATTTGAAAAAGTAAAAATCAAAATTCAATTAATAAGAAAAGAGGAAAGTTCTTGATGGGCTTTCCTCTTTTTGGTTGTGGGGGTAGTGGCAAACTAACGTATAAAGTTTGGGCTTGTCTCCCGTTAGGCCTCCTTTTTTTCAACCCATTCCATTCCCCAAGTGAGCACTTTGTCTATGGTTGGGGTGGCGATGCCTTTTTCTGTTGCCAGATTTTTGATGAAACGAAGTCCGAAAGGGAAATCCTCGCTGAAATATCGGCTTTCAAAATCCGCCATCCAACCAAGGGGTGTCTCTTTCATCGGACTGAGGATGTTTTGAAAGGCGGTGATGGAACGAATCTTGTTGGTGAGCGATGCGGCGTCTGTTGATTCGTAGTATTCTAATAAGGAAGGAATGCTGCCTTTGTCTAACCCTAAGGAACCCAATAGACGGAAAAATTCCTCGTCCATTTGTATGAGTGTCTGCGACGATTCGTTTGTCCACTCTTTATAGAAAAGAATGTTGTGGTCGAAGTGAACCGTCTCTTTCCCGTGAAATAGGGAGTAGAGTCGCCCGGTGTGTAGTATTGGGTTACTGTTGGTCAAGGCCGCCTCGTAAAAACTGTTGAGCAGAATGGTTGGCGTGTCGAATAGCGTTTCGATTGTTCTCCTGAAGTTGTCTGCCTTTTCTATGTTTTCAGTGGCAACGGCCACTTGAGGCTTGTAGCCTAACAGATTGGCTGATTTTCCGTATTGATCAACCCGTGCGATGAATGGAACTCTTTGGAATCCAAATAGTTCTGAATCTTTTTCTAAGATATCATGAGCCATGAAGAAGAAGCCCGTACTTGAAACGATGCTACCCACTTTCTTGCCCTTTGTGTAGGACTTTATCTCTTGCAGTGTCTTTTCGATAAGGAATCCAGGAAGGCAAAGCAATACGATGTCACAATTGACCAGCGCTTCTTGGGCATTGGCCGAGATGACATCCAATTTGCCTTGGATGTTCTTGCCGTTGATGTCCGTAATGGTGATGTCGTGCTTCCATTGCTGAGGGTGGTTGGTGTAAAGGTTTACCGAGCAGTCTTTGTGCGAGGAGAGCACCCCCGCGCATACATGGCCTAATGAGCCGCCACCACAAATACATATTCTCATGTTACAGACTTCTAAGGGATTGAATCAGTCGCATATTGTCCTCTCTGTTTCTTACGGCTAAGCGAATGTAGCTTCTGCCGTTGAAGACCTTTTTAGTGGAACAATCCTTGATGAGGATGTTGTGCTCTTCCAATAACTTTACTGCCAATTCGTGAGAAGAGAATCTCTCGGTCACTTCGCATAGGAAGTAGTTGGCTTGGCTTGGAATGACGCGTAGGAAAGGGATGCTTTCCAGTTCAGCCTTGAAGGTGGCACGCTCTTGTTGGAACTTGGTGCAGGCCACCTTGTAGTCCTTTTCGTATTTGGAGTAGATTTGCATGAAGAATTCAGCGAAGGAGTTGATGTTCCAAATGGCTACGTCTTTCTTCGTCCAAGCAATCAATTCCGTATCAGCCGAAGCCATGATGCCCAGACGGAGGCCTGGGACGCCATACGACTTGGAGATGCTTTTCATCACCACCATCTTAGGGTAGGCTTCGAGAATTTCGTCGTGCAAGAGCGAGTCTTCCTCGTAGTTTTCGCTGAAATCAATGAAACTGATATCGACAATCAATCGGATCTCTTTGCTTTTACACCAATCGGCTAATTTTAGAATTTCGCTTTTTGATAGATAGTTGCCCGACGGATTGTCTGGGTTGATGATGAGAAGATTTTCTACAGGATTTTTTCCGAAGAAATCTATGAGGTCGTTAGCGTCATATCTGAAGTCCTCTTTCTCAGGCGTGTATTTCACCAACGATTGTTGTATTCTGCGGTTGGGATATTCCTCAAAGGTGGGGTAGATGACTCCGAGTTTCCCGTCGATGTTCTCCATCAAACTTTTGATCAGTTCTGCTGCACCGTTGCCCGGAATGACATACGGTTCTTTTGCCCCAAAACATTTGCTGGCGAGCAGAGTGTTGACATACATGCCCGAAGGGTATTCCGTCAGTAGGATGTCAAAATTGGCGCGCATTTCGTCCAAAAGTTTGGGCGATGGGAAGTAGGGATTGACAAGGTAACAGTAGTCCAGCATGCCCGGGAAACGCCAATAGCCGCCGAAACGCTTCATGTATTTGCCCAGTCGCTCGTCCCCATCGGCAAATAGAGCTTCCGCAATGTCGAGGTCGGCTTTGTCGTCCGACTCGTACCACTTTTCGTCGTTGATAGGAAGCGCCTTCAAGTCCGACTTGTCCAAGAAGCAAATGACGCGCAGGACTTGTTCGTAGTATTCGTTGTTGCCCAACGCCTCACTGTAGGCATTGAGAAAAGGGACATACTTATGGATGGAGAACTCTCTGCTGAATTTGTAAACGTTGACAGTCTTGTAGTATTGGTCAACGTCCGAATATTTAAATGCCTTTTTGGGAACGAAGTTGATGATGTTGTTGTCTTCGTCTATTTTGACCATGGTTCCGTCCATCCAAGTCTGGTATTTAGCCACCAATGCAAGGTTGGGTTGCGGATTGTTGAGGATGAGCGGAAACATTCTATCGTCGAGCAGCAAGTCTGATTCTATTAGCAGCGTGTCGTCCTCTTGCATTTTCTCTTGGGCAAGAGAAAGTGAGTATATGTTATTGGTTTTATAGTAGATAGGGTTGTTGATGAATTCGATGTTCAGTTTGTCGGAAAAATGTTCGTTGACATAATCCACCAATTTTTGCCCTTCATAGCCAATGACGATAATCACTCTTTGGAGGGATAATTTGCATAGTTGTTTGAGCAGTCGGTCTATCATTGGAACTCCGTTGACCGGCACCATGCATTTTGTGTTGTTGCGGGTAAATTCGCCGAGGCGTTTGCCCATTCCTGCTGCTAGTATGATTGCTTGCATCGTAGAATACATTTAGGGGATTTCGATAAATTCCCCGATTTTCTAAACTTACATTGGAAGAATCCCACCATTGCGTGCTTTTGAATTTTTGTTGCAATTTGTAGAAGTCCCCTTATATAATGCAAACATATAAAAAAATGCGTTATTCGGCAAGTGATTTGCGAGAGAGGAATTCTTCTCAATTGGTATGGTGTGATTTTTTCCTAAAAAAGAGATATAATCGGTGAAAGTTGTTATTTTTGCATATAGTTATACGTTTTTATATAATTACTTGCAGAAATGGCAATGCGTTCTAATCTCTATAAACTAAGGGTATTCTCATTAAGGGATGTGATTCAACAATTGAATATGACGTCAGTTGCAGCGTCTGCTTCACTTTCAAGGTGGCAAGAGAAAGGAGTCATCAAGATGGTACGAAGGAACCTCTATTCTGTTGTAGACCCGATAACAAACGTACCAGTTGCAGACAAATATGAGATAGCAACCAATATTACAGCAACATCGTATGTAGGATGGCATACCGCCCTAGAATTCCATGGAATAGCACACCAGCCCTTTTACAATGCCTATGTGGGTAGCCAAAATCGTTTCAATGCCTTCAGTTTCGAAGATGTTGAATTTGAATATTGTTCGACAAGCATAGAACCGATTGAGAATAATGGGGTTATCCGCCCCGTAGGTAATGCCTATGTGCGGGTTACCAATTTAGAAAGAACTGTTATTGATTGCTGTGACAACATTGAGCGTGCGGGAGGTGTTGAGGAACTATTTCATTGTTTGGAAGGGGTAACAATGTTGAACGAGAACCTGCTCATCAAGTATCTCGGTATTTACAATAAAACATTTCTGTATCAAAAAGTTGGGTACATATTGGAGAAGAACTTAAAACACATAAGAGTAAGCGTACAATTCATTGAGTTGTGTCGTAGCAAGGGCGCTATTCACACCCAACGGCTGAGCAAAATTGAGGATTGCAATTCATATGTATGCCGTTGGAAACTTTATGTGCCTGAATATTGTTTGGAAGAAGAAAGGAAAAATTATGAGCTCATATAATAAAGATTATATAGAAAGAATTGCCCAAGAGAAAGGTTTCCTACGTGATAATCTTGAAAAGGTCATGCGTCTTGCTGAGATATTGAGTTATTTTGGCAAAAGTGAACAACTCGGAAAATCCTTGGCTTTAAAAGGAGGAACAGCTATAAATCTGACTGTTTTTGAGATGCCACGTTTGTCGGTTGACATAGATCTTGACTTTTGTCTTGATGTAAGTAGAGAAGAAATGATTGACATTAGGCAATCAGTGAATAAAGAGATTCTGTACTATATGAGTGCTGAAGGATATGTGCTTAAACCAGGAACAAAGAATCCGCACACTCTTGATTCTTGGGTATTCGGCTATACGAACGCCGCTGGAAATTTGGACAACATAAAGATAGAAATCAACTACAGTGATAGATGCCACGCATTGCCTGTAATAGAGAAAGAAGTACATATTGACTTTCTTGGCAACATGAAAGTCAATGTGATATCTCCGATTGAACTCTTTGCTAGCAAAATTAACGCACTTATTAGCCGTGCTGCCATACGGGACATTTATGATGTTAACGGCATGATTTGTGAGCAACTATTCAAAAGCGAAGAAGAAATAAATCTACTTCGTAAAATTTTTATCTTTTATATGGCTGTTGGTTCAAGTTGTAAGGCAGAGGATGTTACCCTTCAACGGAAAAATTTCAAGCATATTGAAACCTTAGGATTTGCTCAGGTAAGAGCACAGTTGATTCCTGTGCTTCGAAAAAATGAGAAATTCGACTATTTAACATGTAAAGAAAGAGTTTTAGACTTTCTAAATAACTTCCTTATTTTCTCTGAAAATGAAAAATCGTTCATTGCGCATTTCAATCAAAGAGAATATCAGCCAGAACTTCTTTTTGGAGATAGTGACATTACAGAAAGAATTAAGAATCATCCAATGGCACTTTGGAAATGCAGACCCCATGAGCGGTAATAGGTAAGAAAATTGCTATAGTCTACCACCAGCATTAGACATTGTTCTTGGGCCTTCATGTTGAGGAAAATTTGAAAAGTACGACTGAACCGCACTTGTTAATCTCCGTTTTCAAGTACACCTCTTGAATAGACTCTTGCGTAAACATATCCCTAACTTTCTTTCCCATATATGTCCCTCTATAATTGATTTTTTTCTATTTTTGTCCTATTATTGGTAGTCTGGATAGTTTTGGAATCAGACAAGTTTAAAGGAATAAATATGAAGCAGTTGTTAAAACACTTAGGAGTGTTCGCGTTTTTCGTAGTAATTACGTTTATCTATCTCTCTCCGAAATTGGATGGAAAGATGATTCAACAAGGTGATATCCAAAAATGGGAGGGTATGGCCCATGAGTTGACCGAGTATTATGAGAAAGAAGGTGGTTCTTCCGCTTGGACAGGATCCATGTTCTCGGGTATGCCTTCTTATACAGTGACGATCCAATCGTCTGTTCCTTCGGGAATTACCAGTGCGGAGAGTTTGTTCCGTGCCATGGGTGCGCACGACTGCGGACCTATCATCCTTTCGATGTTTGCGATGTATGTTTTATTGATTGTCATGGGGGTACCTATTCCGTTGGCTATATTGGGTGCTGTGGCTTATTCGTTCTCGTCCTATTCGTTCATCATCATTCAGGCGGGACACGTCACGAAGGCTTGGGCTATGGCTTATATCCCATTAGTTGTGGCAGGTTTGGTTTTGCTATTTCAAAAGAAGTGGATTTCAGGTTTCTTGCTCTTCGCTATTTCGTTGGCTTTGGAAATCCAGCATAACCACATTCAAATAACCTATTATTTGGCGTTCTTGTGCCTCGCTCTTTTTGCGGGATATGTTTACAAGTCTATCAAGGAGAAGACGCTTCCTGATGTGGTGAAAACGGTTGGCTTTACGGTAGTTGCCGCTGTTTTGGCTGTACTTGTCAACTCGGCTCGACTCTATTCTGATTGGGAAATGAGTAAGACCAGTATCCGTGGAAAGTCTGAACTCACCGCATCGGTTGACGGAAAGAGTGACAAGTCTTCCGGCTTGGATCAAGAGTATGCGTTTGCGTGGAGTTACGGCATTTCGGAGACGATGACGCTTTTGATCCCTGATTTCTATGGAGGTGCATCGGGTGGTGAAGTCTCTTCTACTGATTCAAATTTGGCTAAAGCGATGAAGAAGCAGCACTACCAAGTGCCTAAGAAGTTGCAGACATACACTTATTGGGGAGACCAACCGTTCACCTCTGGTCCTGTTTATTTCGGTGCTATCGTTTGTTTCTTGTTCGTGCTTTCATTGTTTATCGTGAAGAGTCAATATAAGTGGTGGATGGTTGGTGCGACCGTTTTCTTCTTCATTTTGAGTTGGGGTAAGAACTTCTCGGTGTTGAACGACTTCTTCTTCCACTATTTGCCGATGTATAACAAGTTCCGTACGCCTTCCATGGCATTGGTTATTCCTCAATTCACTTTTGCCTTGATGGGTTGTATGGCTCTTCAGACTATTTGGAAGAAGGAGTATGAGGAGAAGGCCTTGTTGAGGGCAATGTATATTTCGGGCGGAATTACGGCCGGTTTGTGCTTGATTTTTGCCGTGGCTCCATCTGCCTTCTTGAATTTCACGTCGTTGAGCGATGCCTCTTCTCAAATGCCGGATTGGTATATGAGTGCATTGATTGAAGACAGAAAAGATCTGTTGGCGAGTGATGCCTTGCGTTCGTTCTTCTTCATTGCATTGGCTTTCGCTGCCGTTTGGTATATGGTGCGCAAGCAGGAGGATAAGACGTCGTTGATGATGATTTCGGTCATTGCTCTTTTGACGTTGGTTGATTTGTGGTCGGTGGATAAGCGTTACCTCAACGACGAACATTTTAAGAATCCGAACCTCAATCGTGCTTTTGTCAAGACGGAGGCCGACAAGGCTATTTTGAAGGACAAGGATCCTTCTTATCGTGTGCTTACGTTGAACAATCCGTTCAACGACACGAATGTCTCTTACTATCACAAGTCCATTGGTGGTTATAATGCCGCCAAGTTGCGTCGTTACCAAGAGTTGATAGAGATGCGCATCACGCCAGAAATGCAGCAAATCGGAGCGGCGTTAAGCAATGCAAAGACCTATTCAGACCTTGATAACATATTTGTCAATACTCCGGTGTTGAATATGCTCAACATGCGCTATTTGATATACAATGAGAAAGCGGAGCCGATTAGAAATCAGAATGCATTGGGCAACGCTTGGTTTGTCAAAGAGGTGAAGTGGGTGAAAGACGCTGATATGGAGATGGCTACATTGGCATCCATTGATCCAAAGCAAACCGCATTGGTGGACGTCCGCTTTAAAGATATGGCTTATTCTGCTCCATTGGCCGTTGATTCTACGGCAACAGTTGAGTTGCTTTCTTATAAGCCGGATGAGTTGAAATATGTGACGAAGTCGTCAGAAAATGCCGTTCTTCTTTTCTCTGAGGTCTATTATCAACCAGGTTGGCAGGCTTATATGGATGGGAAAGAAGTCCCTCATTTCCGTGCCAATTGGATTCTTCGTGGTATGAATGTACCGGCAGGCGAGCACGAGATTCGTTTCGTGTTCTATCCTAATACATATTGGTCGTTGCGTTGGATGGGCTTCATCCTTTCAATGTTGCTATTGCTTTCGGCAGTCGGCTATGCCGTTTTCTGCTATATGAAGAACAAAAAATCGGCTGCGCAGCAAGCCTAAGGAGGTAATATGAGGATAGTGGTTATTGGAACGGCGTACCCTTACCGTGGTGGATTGGCGGCTTTCAACGAGCGTCTCTCTCAGCAGTTTGTTGCGGAAGGGGAGACGGTGGAGATTGTGACTTTCACCTTACAATATCCGGGATTCCTTTTCCCCGGCAAGACGCAGTTCTCGGACGATGCAGCCCCAGTTGGCTTGTCCATCTCTCGCAAGGTTAATTCATGCAATCCCTTTAATTGGGTGAGCGTTGGACGTAGTGTGGCAGCGCTGAAGCCCGATGTGGTGCTCTTTGCCTACTGGATGTCGTTTATGGCTCCGTGCTTCGGTACGATTGCAAGAGTGGCAAAAAGAGCCAATCCATCGACAAAAATGATAGGATTGGTGCACAATATGATTCCGCATGAGCCGAATGTGATGGATAAACTTTTCCCTTCCTATTTCGTCCATGCAATGGATGGGTTTGTGGCTCTCTCTCAGTCGGTTGTCGATGATATTGCCCTCTTTGACAAGAAAGCAAAGCCGAAGGCTTTTTCGCCGCACCCGATATATGACCATTATGGCAAAATTTTGCCACGAGAGGAGGCGTTGCAGCGCCTCTCTCTGCCGACAGATTGCCGTTACATCCTTTTCTTCGGTTTTATTCGTGCTTACAAGGGCTTGGATTTGCTTTTGAGTGCGATGGCAGACGAACGGTTGAAGACGAGGAATGTGAAGTTGCTTGTGGCAGGCGAGTTTTATGGCAGTCCGGACCCCTATATGAATCAAGTGAAGGCGTTGGGTTTGGAGGAGAACGTGATCTTCTGTTCCGACTATATTCCGAACGACGAAGTGAACCGCTATTTCAGTGCGGCAGATATAGTGGCACAGCCTTATAAGACGGCAACGCAGAGCGGTGTGTCGCAGGTGGCCTACCACTTTGAAAAACCGATGGTGGTGACCAATGTGGGCGGTTTGTCGGAGATTGTCCCCGATGGAAAGGTGGGCTATGTGGTAGAGCCCAATCCCACTTCTATAGCCGATGCGCTCGATGCCTTTTTTACAAAAGGGTTAGGCCTTGATTTTGAACAAAATATGAAGGCAGAGAAGCAAAAGTATGCGTGGTCGAAGATGACGGATACGGTGCGGAAGGTTGTCAATGGCATATAAAGGACTTCAATCGATGGCTTTACAGTGGTTTGAAAGATGGATTCTATATTCTTTGGGTAAATAAAAACAACATAATATGAGTGGTATGTTCGCTTCAGTCATTCTGTGTACTTACAATAGGGACAAGTACATATACAATGTTTTGAAAAGCATCGCAGAGAACAAATGTCCGGTAGATCGCTATGAGATTGTGCTGGTGAACAATAATAGTACGGATCAAACGGAAGCGGAGTGTAATCGTTTTGCGGCAGATTATCCGAATGTGCGTTTCCGTTATTTTGTTGAGCGCAATCAAGGCTTGTCGTATGCCCGCAATCGAGGCATAACGGAGGCGACAGGTGATTTATTGGTCTATGTGGACGATGATGCTTTGGTGAATGACACGTATCTGCAAACTTACCTTGATTTCTTTGCGCAGCATCCGGAAATTGACGCAGCGGGCGGTCCGATTCTTCCCGAATACGAAACGGAAGAGCCTGCTTGGATGTCCACTTTTACACGGCAATTGATTACTGGTAAACTCTATTTGGGAGACAAACAACGCGAATTTCCTTCGCAAGCTTTCCCCGGTGGAGGGAATGCGGCTTATCGCAAGTCCGTTTTCGATAAGGTCGGATTGTTCAATGTCGAGTTGGGAAGAAAGGGTGATAGTTTGGTCGGCGCTGAGGAGAAGGATATTTTCGACAAAATGACGACTTTAGGTATGCGCTTCTTCTATCTTCCTTCGGCAATTCTATACCACCTTATTCCCCCTAAGAAGTTGACGAAAGAGTATTTTGAAAAACTCACCTATTCGATAGGCAAGAGCGAACGGATCCGTACAAAAAATATCTCTACGGCAAAGTATCTAAAACGCCTTGCTATGGAGGGTGTAAAGTGGGGGGCAACCTTCGTCTTGTGTGTTTACCACACCTTCAAATTCACGCCCCAAAAGGGGATTAAGTTACTGCAGTTCCGTTATAATGTGACGAAAGGGTTGTTGGGCTTTTGATGAAAAACTGTTATAGATGATCTTAAAAGAATATTTTTTTCATATGAAAATTTGCATGAATGAATAAATCTTTGTAAAATTGCAATATGTTTAATGAACCGCCATTCTTTCTTGAATGGCTTGAGCCACTTTTTAGTGGCTTTTTTTATAATTATGGCAAGAGTAACCGTTTATGTAGATGGGTTCAATTTCTACTATGGATTAAGAACCAAAAAAAGAGAAGATCGCAAGTGGCTCAAATCATATTGGATTGATTTGGTAAAACTGTTTGAACAATTTTTAGGAGAAGAGCAAACACTGGAGAAAGTAATCTATTTTACAGCCTCCCCGTTAAATAAGGACAAAAGTGCTCGGCAAAGTGCATTCTTGAATGCTAATAAACTCATTAATGGGCAACGGTTTGAAATTGTTCGAGGAAAGTACTTGGAAAAAGCCATAAAATGTCCTAATTGTCATTATACAATAATCCGACCAGAAGAGAAGAAAACGGATGTGAATATTTCTATTAGGATGATTGCCGATTGTGTGCAAGACAAGACTGATATAGTAGTTTTAGTAAGTGGAGACAGTGATTTGGTTCCACCAATAGAGTTTATTCAGAAAAACTACGCTTGCAAAAGAATCAGAGTCTATTTTCCTCCTTCTATTAGTAGTTCAAATCTTGCAAGCAATATGAAGTTACATAAGGGAACCGTAGTCTATCTAGAAAAAAATTTCAAAAAGTTCGAAGATAGTGCTATGCCTGAAGTGGTTGTGGGAGACGGAAAGACTTATACGATTCCAGAGAAATGGAAAATAAATGTAGAATAGAGTTTGGGGATATATGCAGTTTTGACGAGAATTGTATAATTATCCTTTAAAATATTAAATTGCGAATCATGTCATTGAAGCGTTTGTTGTTTAGAGGGGCCGTTCGAGGCTTGGAGTTGTTGCATCGTATGCATGGGCTCAAAGGTTGTTATAGGGTGAATCTTCCGTTGGTAGAGCAGCCTGAGAAGTGGTTGGATCTTATCACGATAGCCTTTAATAACCAATCAATCATCAATCATCAGATAAAGTATGTCCGTGCCCATGTGAAGGATAATTTCACCTATATAGTGGCAGACAATTCCTCTAACCCAGAGGCTTCAAGGCAAATCCGGGAGTTGTGTGAACGAGAAGGCGTGGCGTACATTCGATTGCCTAAAAATAGATTAGGTATGATCGGCCCCAGTTATTCCCATGCTTCGGCGTTGAATTGGGTTTACCGTAAGATAGTAAAGCAAAGAAAGCCAGCCTACTTTGGCTTTATCGACCATGACTTGTTCCCTGTTCGAGATGTGAGGGTGGCTGATTATCTGCAAAAGCAGCCCGTCTATGGTGTGAAGCGAGCCAGAGGAAAAGAGTGGTATTTGGCTGCAATCATGTTTTTCTATCGTTTTGACTTTGTGAAAGATAAGAAGATGGACTTCATGCCTGTGACACCGACCGACGAATATCTTGATACGGGAGGCGGAAATTGGTATGACATCTATTCCCGAATGAATATGGATGAAATGGAGTTTGCTTCTGTCTATACGGAAAACTTTAGAGAGGGCAATTTACGCCATCAAGACCAGGTGGAGATTTTTGATGGCCGGTGGTTGCACACCATTAACGGCTCCTATTGGTTGAAAGTCGAGAGCAAGGAAGACAAGATAGAAGGTTTGATTGAAAAATATGAGAAGGAGTTGAATGTGTAGAGACTGTATTAGAAAATACCTACCATTCATCTCCTCCCGTTAAGTCTTACATGCCAAATTTTCAAGGATTTCCTAAAATGGGATTCCCCTTTACCATTGTTTGCGGTAAAGTCGTTCCGTATGCTTTATCATAACGGTTTTACGAGTGCCGGCCGTCCAGTTTTTGATGGGCGTCATAAAGTCTTCCCCGTAGATGTCTGAAAGCCAGTTTTTGCGTAGCGTCGGCATTTTTATTGGATGTCCAAGGAAATCGACCTCTTCCATTGTACATTTGTCGCAAGGCCAAAGGACGCATGGGAACCCATCGCTTTGGTTGGCTTCTCTCCAATCTTTTGTTTCGTGGCGGCGGGCAACATAGCAGTAGAGTTTGTCGGGCTCCATCTCGAAGTAGTAGAACACGTCGATTTGAACGCCTTTGTATTCAAATTGTTCTTCAGTCACGCGCCCCGTCTCCTTGACATAGAATTGGCGTGTTAGTTTGAATCCGAATTTCGCCATTTTTTCTGCAATGTCGTCAGGACGTTGTGCTCCCAATACGCCTACGTCCAAGTCGAAGTCGTGAGCAATGAATCCGTGCTCCCTGTAGGCTCCGAGCAAGGTGCCGAATGTAGGAAACATCTCGGCGTTGAAACTTTTGAATGCCTTGTCAGCCTCAACAAGCGTCTCTATGCCATATTTTTTGAAAGCTTTTTGGATTTTTCTTTCACGGAGGTAGGTGTCTATATTTACAAATTGTTGATATAGACCGAGTTTCCTTGTTATTTTTACAAAAAGTTCTCTCATCGTATTGTTGTTTTGTATGTAAAATTAAGGGAAAAAAGAGATAACTACAAGTTTTATATTCCCTTTGTCGAAGATTTTATGCATAGGTGAGTCTTGTCGATTGGGAAATGTAGTGATACAAAAAAAGGCAAGTAAGTAACTTGCCTTTAGAAAACCATAAACCTTACATCTATTGTATTATACAGAGGTTTCACAACCATGACACAAAGGTCAATGTTTTTTTTGAGAAAAACAAGCCCCTTGTGACTATTTTGTATAAATATTTATCAACAATTATTTGATTAACTGCATCTCGCAGCGGAGACAGTCGAATCTGAGTTGGTATTTTTGACCTTTGTCGCCAATAAGGAAGAGCGGTTCCTTGGGCGTCTGTTTGCTCTCTTTCTGCTTAGGGCAGAAGCCTAAACTGAAGCGGAGGCAATGTTTGCAAGTCATGAGTGCTACTTGTGTACGAGGTTCCTTCTCGAATGATGGTTCGATGTGGGTTACGCCATGTTGCTTGTAGAATTCTTCTGCCAAATGGTTGTGGATATTGGCCCTGTAGTCCAATTCGGTGGAGACGAACGGATGTCCTGTCGTTGGGAAAGCCTGTCGGTTTTGTGGCCTTTTATTCTCTCTTTCTGCCTCCAAACGTTCCAACAAGTCGCGACGCCATTCCGCCATAATGCTGGCGGGGATGAAATAAGCGTCTTTCGTTTCGATTTTCACTTCATTTACTTCAAAGATCGTATTGCCGCTCTTTTTGAATTGTGACGTCATTTGGTCGAGTGCTTTCTCTTTGTTCTGCGCTAACTCGGTTAGGGGAAAGTCAGGCGTGAGTTGAACCGAAATTCCGTCTTCGTCGGTTGCTGTGATGAGAAGAGTTTTCTCTTTATCGCAGATATGGACGGAAGTCTTGATTTTCCTGTCGGCACTTTTCTTTGAAAGCAACTTCTCGAATTCGTGGTCGAAGTTGCGGAACACCTCTGTCCCTGGCTGAATGGAAATGCGTTCGGCGGGGAAGATGGTTTGTCCTTCGGCTCTGTTGACTTTGAAGCCGATGAGTTTGTGGCTTGGATCGAAATAGCAGAGTCCGTCGCCGTTGTTAATTGCTTTTAGACAGTTGATGCTTAGCGCATTGCCTTTGGATGTACGGACCGTACCAATGCGTTCGCCGGTTGATTTGGGTGTGTCAAAAGCGGTGATTCCCTTTTGTCTCCCTTCCGTGAAGTAGGAGCAGCCGCCACGATGAAAGCTCTTTTCCGCATTAGGTATGAACGTGTAGGTGCAGTGGCCCGAACTGGCCTTTTGATGTATGCTTCCCTCTAAAATTTTGTCGAGTATTTGGCGGTAGTAGGCCGTCGTGTTTTTGACGTAGTTCATATCCTTTAGCCGTCCTTCGATTTTAAGGGAGGAAACGCCGGCATTGATCATCTTCTCCAAATGTTCGGAGAGGTTGAAGTCTTGGAGCGAGAGCAGGTGTTTGTCGCGTACCAATACCTTGCCGTCGGCGTCGGTCAGTGAATAAGGGAGCCTGCACAGTTGGGCGCAGTTTCCTCGGTTGGCGCTTCGTCCGCAAGTGGCTTGGCTTAGATAACATTGCCCGCTGTAGGATACGCATAGGGCGCCGTGGACGAATGCCTCCAATTTCACGTCGGTTTGGTCGGCAATCTCCTTTATCTTGCTGAATGATAGTTCTCTTGCCAAAACGACCTGTTCAAAGCCTGCCTTTTCAAGGAATTGAACTTTCTCCACGGTTCTGTTGTCCATTTGTGTGCTGGCATGGAGAGCAATGGGAGGAAGGTCGAGTTGGGTGATGCCCATGTCTTGGATGATGAGGGCATCTGTACCTATGTCATAGAGTTGCTGGATAATCTTTTGAGTCTCGTCCAGTTCGGCATCGGAAAGGATGGTGTTGAGGGCAACATATACCTTCGCGTAATATTTGTGGGCGTGTTTGATTAATCCTTCGATGTCAGAAATCGAGTTGGCCGCAGCCATTCGGGCACTAAATTTGGGTGCGCCGATATAGACGGCATCCGCACCGTGGTTAATGGCTTCGATGCCGCACAATGCGTCTTTGGCGGGTGATAGCAATTCGATTTTCATGGAGCCCATCTCTTATTCAATCGTTCTGATGTCGTATGGAGTTTTCTGATATACGAAGTAGTTCAACCAGTTGGAGAACAAAAGGTTGGCGTGTCCTCTCCATCTTACCAGTGGGCCCAAGTCAGGATTGTCTTCTTTGTAATAATTCTGAGGAATTTCGATAGGGAGTCCCTTGCCCAAGTCTCTTCTATATTCTCCGTCCAACGTGAGAGGGGAATATTCTGCGTGGCCGGTCACGAACAATTGGCGTCCGCCGTTGGCCAAGACCATGAAGACGCCTGCCTCGTCAGATTCCGACATGATTTGCAGTTTGTCGCATTTCTCAATGTCCTCACGTCTCACCTCCGAGTGGCGGCTGTGGGGAACGTAGAACACATCGTCGAAGCCTCTGAAAATTGGATTCATCGGGTCGGATACCGTATGTTTGAATACGCCGAACATCTTCTTGTTCAACTGATATTTAGGGATGTTGTAAAAGTGGTATAGGCCAGCCTGGGCGGCCCAACAGATGAAGAGGGTGGAGGTCACGTGCGTCTTTGACCAGTCGAAAATCTCCATGATCTCTTCCCAATAGTTGACCTCTTCGAAGTCCATGTTTTCAACAGGAGCCCCCGTGATGATCATGCCGTCGTATTTTTGCTCGCGCAATGAATCGAATGTCTTGTAGAAGGCCATCATGTGTTCGATCGGCGTATTCTTGGGCGTATGACTCTTGATTTGCAGAAAGTCGATTTCAATCTGCAAAGGAGAGTTGGAGAGCAGTCTTATCAAGTCTGTCTCTGTCGTTATTTTTAGGGGCATCAGGTTGAGGATGATGATCTTCAGCGGTCTGATGTCTTGCAAGGATGCCTCTTGCGAATCTTTCACAAAGATGTTCTCTTGCTTCAAGATCTCGATAGCGGGTAAATTGCTTGGTATATTTAGTGGCATGTCCTATTTTGTTTTTTGTTAAATCGGAGCCGTTTTGCTCAGAAATCGGAGGGCTCCTTCAAATATGGGTACAAAGTTACTAAAAAAATGGATTTTTATCGGTTGAACTCTTTGATTAAGTTGTATCTTTGTGGGCAAAGTTAAAGTATGGGAAGAATTCTTGCGATAGATTATGGTCAGAAACGTGTCGGAATAGCCGTTACTGACCCTTGTAAAATCATAGCAAATGGCTTGACGACGGTTAATTCGGGTGAGATTTTCAATTTCCTCACCGAATATTTCCAAAAGGAATCGGTAGAGTTGGTTGTTGTGGGGCATCCGCGGCAGATGAATTACGAGGATTCCGCCTCGATGCGTCTGATAGAGCCCTTTGTTCGTGGTTTCAAAAAGAAGTTTCCGACGATTCCTGTTCAGATGGTGGACGAGCGTTTCACCTCCGTTTTGGCGCACCAAGCCATGTTGGACGGAGGGTTGAAGAAGAAGGCACGTCAGAACAAGGCGTTGGTCGATGAGATTAGTGCAACCATCATTTTGCAGTCCTATATGGAGAGTCAACGCAACTCTTTTTTGTAGGAATGAATATATAGTGACAATAAATAAATGAAAATATGATTTATCCAATTACAATCTATGGTCATCCTGTATTGAGACAGGAAACGACTGATATTACAAAGGATTATCCTAACTTGAAACAGTTGATTGACGATATGTTTTTGACAATGTATCGTGCTGATGGAGTGGGGCTTGCTGCTCCTCAAATCAATCTTTCCATTCGTCTTTTTGTTGTGGACCTCAATATTTTGGCCGATGATGAACCTCAATACAAAGGATTCAAGAAGGCGTTTATCAATCCTCGCATCGTTGAGCGTAGCGAAGAGATGGTCTCTGGCGAGGAGGGCTGCTTGAGTTTGCCGGGTGTGAATGAGTCGGTTAAGCGTTCAAAGAAGATTAGAATCCAATATTTGAACGAGAACTTCGAGGAGTGTGACGAGGAGTACGAGGATTTCAAGGCGAGAGTTATCCAACACGAGTATGACCACTTGGAAGGTATGGTCTTCATTGATCACATCTCTCCGATCCGTCGTCAGATGAATCGTTCTAAATTGTCTAATATGGCCAAGGGCAAGGTCCGTTGCCGTTACGCTGTGAAGACGGTTTGATGAAAATACAGGGGAGGCGGTGGATTCATCGCCTCTTTTTTTCTTACTTATAATTTTGATAGGATATGAAGGATTTGATAGCGTTGAAGAACGACTTGCATGAGGGAAAACTCGATGAGGTTGTCGCTCAGTTGGAAGAGTATGTTGCCGTGCATAAGGATTCGGCCGAGGCCTATTTCCTTTTAGGCAACGCTTACCGCAAGATGGAGAATTGGGAGATGGCGTTGAACTATTATCAGGAGTCGATGGATTTGGATCCGGATGGTCCTGCCACATTGGCCTACAATGCTACCATCGAAGTCTTGGAATTCTTCAACAAAGATATGTTCAACCAATAATTGATGTTTGCTTGGCCGTTGATTCCATCCAATGGAAATGGTTGTTCCTCCTTGTGCTTTAATCGTTTACGATGACTTTTTTGCCTTTGATAATGTAGATTCCCGAAGGGAAATAGCCTAAATCGTTTGTTCCATGCCCGATTTTTCGGACGGTGGTTTCTCCCTTACTGCTGTAGATGTTGATTGTTTCGTCGTTGGACGAAATGATAAAGATATGGTGGCTTTGGACGAAGCAGGTGTGTTTCTGTTGCGCTTGGATTGGGGCACAATCGTTGGTCGGGTTGGCCAATCGAGGGAATGCGTTTTGTGTCCATAATACGAGGGAGTCCCCTTGAATTCCGTGGACGTATTCGTTTAGTTTTTGGCAGACCGTTCCATCGGTGAATTGTTCCGTCGTGGCGCTTGTGGCTGAGCCATTTCTGTTGCCGACACCGATGCTGCTTTTGTTGGGCTCGTAGAAGCAGTTATAGATGGAGGAAGCCTCGTTATAGCCTATGATGCCACTTTTGTAATTGCCTTGGACGTCGCAGAAGGAGTAGCAGTTGGTTAATGAGCAACCTCTTGCATTACCGATGATGCCCGACACGAAGTAGCCGAATATGTCGCCTTGCACATAGCAGTTGACGATGGTGGTGGAGTCGCCGTTTCCAACCAATCCCCCCACATAGTAGCCTCCGTGAAGATAGGCATCCTCAATGCCCACGTTGAGTATGGTCGCTTTTCTTGTCGCTCCGAACAATCCTCTGAAGTTCTCTACGGCAGAATCGACGTACAAGTTTTTGATTATGTGTCCGTTGCCATTGAAACGGCCTTGGTATTTCGTGCCGTAGTTTCCTTCGCCGATAGGCATCCATTGGACGAATGTATTGCTCTCTTCGTCGCCATAGCAGATGCTGCTCAAGTCGATGTCCGTATGGAGGTCGGCGCATGCTTGGGGAAATCCGTTGTTCACCGTGTCTCTAAATTGAAGGAACTCTTCCAATGTATATAGTTGGAATGGCAGAGAAAGAGAACCATTCCCCTTCATTTGGGCCATTAGGAGAGTTGCGAAAAAACTGAGAGAGAAGGAGAGAAATGCTCTTTTCATTTTGTTCGATTGTTTTGGGCAAATGTACGGATTTTTTTAATTTTGGAATCTATAAGATTGTTGAAATGAAGAAATATGCAATTATAGTGGCTGGCGGAAAAGGGTTGCGCATGGGGGCCGATTTGCCCAAGCAATTTATGCCGATAGCCGGTCGTCCATTGTTGATGCGTACGTTGGACGCATTTTTGAACCACGATGCCGAGTTGGTTTGTATCTTGGCTTTGCCGTTAGTGCAGATGGAGTATTGGGCAGATCTGTGCCGTCAATATTCAGTCGATTACTCAGAACGCGTGATTGTGGTCGAAGGTGGAGCCACTCGCTTCCATTCGGTAAAGAATGCCTTGGCTCGTGTGCCCGAAGGCGAGGAGTCGTTGGTGGCGGTACACGATGGTGTCCGTCCGTTTGTGTCGGAAGAGACGATAGCGGCCACCTATGCAGAGGCGGCTACGTCGGGTTGTGCCGTCCCTGTGGTGGATTCCGTGGATTCCGTACGAGAAATCACGGCCGGTGGAAATGTAGCACGCGACCGTTCCAAACTGAAGTTGGTGCAGACCCCTCAGACCTTCCGCTCTTCCATTTTGAAGGAAGCCTATCACCAGGAGTTTCGTGACACATTCACGGACGACGCAAGCGTGGTAGAGTCGGCTGGCTATAAGATTACCTTGACGGTCGGTAATCGTGAAAACATTAAGATTACCACGCCTTTTGACCTTAAAGTGGCCGAGGTGCTGGTATAATAGTGTTGTAAGAAAAAGGAAACGGAACTTAGGGAGATTGCTTTGTTCGCAAACGATTTCGGAGAGTGCCTAAGAATAAACAATAAAAAACCGAGGACTTTTTTATAGGTCCCACTTAATTATACTGTCTTGTCTGAACTGTCGTCAAAAGAGATAACGTACCTTCCAGGCGTTGGCCCGAAGAAGGCTGCATTGCTGAAAAGTGAAATGGGCATCTCCTCCTATGAGGATATGCTCTACTATTTCCCTTATCGCTATGTGGACAGGAGTCGCTTTGTCAAGATTCGGGAAATCACCTCCGTGCTCTCTTTTGTTCAAATTAAGGGTAAGATTGTCAAGGCAGATTTGATAGGAGAGGGGCGTAATCAGCGCTTGTCGTTGCAGTTTTTTGATGGAGAGGATACTATCGAACTTGTTTGGTTTAAGGGCGTGAAATTCGTCGCAGACAAGTATAAGGTAGGGCAGGAGTATGTGGCTTTCGGTAAGCCGACGGCTTTCAACGGACATCTGAACATTGTCCATCCGGAAATGGAGACACTCAACGAGGCTGCCTCCAAACAGCAGATGGGCGGTTTGCAGGGCTTGTATAACACGACGGAAAAGATGAAGTCGGGCTATCTGACTACTCGTGCCGTTCAGAAGATAATGATTTCCCTTTTTCAGGCCATTGGGAAATATCAGATGCCGGAGACATTGCCTGCCTATTTGATAGAGAAGTATAATTTGATGTTGCTTTGTGATGCCATCTACAATATCCATTTTCCTAAGAATGAGCAGGCTTTGCGTAACGCTCAGTATCGACTGAAGTTGGAGGAGTTGTTTTACATTCAACTCAATATTTTACGCAGTGCCAACAACCGCACCAAGCGGTTCAAGGGCTTTGTCTTTGAGAACATAGGCTATTATTTTAATACATTTTACAAGGAGCATATTCCATTTGAATTGACCGAGGCACAGAAGCGAGTGACGCGAGAGATTCGTGCCGATGTGCGTAGCGGACGCCAGATGAACCGCCTTTTGCAGGGGGATGTGGGAAGTGGTAAGACGCTTGTCGCTATGATGGTGATGCTGATGGCGCTTGACAATGGATTTCAAGCTTGCCTGATGGCTCCGACGGAGATTTTGGCTACGCAGCACTATTCTTCCATTAGCGAGATGCTCTCTCCTTTAGGCATACGGGTGGAACTGCTGACGGGAAGTACGAAGCGTTCGGAACGGGCTGTGCTTCTTCCGTCGTTGGCCAATGGGGAAATTCAGATTGTAGTAGGAACGCACGCCCTGTTGGAGGACAATGTGGTCTTCGCAAACTTGGGTATGGCTATCATCGACGAGCAGCATCGTTTTGGAGTGGCGCAGCGTGCCCGTTTGTGGAGCAAGAATGTGCAGCCTCCTCATGTCTTGGTGATGACGGCAACGCCGATTCCCCGCACTTTGGCGATGACACTCTACGGCGATTTGGATGTATCGGTCATAGACCAATTGCCGCCGGGCAGAAAGCCGATACAGACGATTCACCGTTATGAGAATCATCGTGTGGGTTTGTATGATTTTCTGAAGAAGCAGATTGCCGAAGGGCGTCAGGCGTATATTGTCTATCCATTGATTCAAGAATCGGAAAAGTCTGATTATCAGAATTTGGAGTCGGGCTTTGAGCAGATAAAGCAGATATTTCCAGAACCGCAGTATCGGGTTTGTATGGTGCACGGCAAGATGAAGCCAGCCGAAAAGGACGAGCAGATGCAACTCTTTGCTTCGGGTGTGGCGAATATATTGGTGGCCACTACGGTGATAGAGGTGGGCGTGAATGTTCCCAATGCCTCTGTGATGGTGATAGAGAGTGCCGAACGTTTTGGACTTTCGCAGTTGCACCAGTTGCGTGGACGTGTGGGCCGAGGCGCAAGCCAGTCATTCTGTGTTTTGTTGACGTCGCCGAAACTCTCCGCGGAGAGCCGTCAGCGTATGGAGATCATGGTTCGAACGAATGACGGATTTGAAATATCCGAGGCCGACCTGAAGATGCGAGGCCCTGGTGATCTGGATGGAACGCAGCAGAGCGGCGTAGCTTTTAATATGAAGATTGCCAATCTTTCGACGGATGGTCAGATTCTGCAGATTGCGCGTGATATGGCGCAGAAGGTTTTGGAGGAAGATGCCGACCTTTCCCTTGAAAAGAATTATGTGTTGAACAAACACCTTGCCCAGCAGAACCGAGGGGTGGTCGGTTGGGGCGTGATATCTTAAAGGCAGTAAGTAAGGTGTGGTCATACGTTTCGTGTAAGATAGCCGTCGTTCAAATATAGAGTTTTCTAAAGCGGCTTTTATGTCGTATTACTTTAGGTGCAGCGGTAGGATGTATAGGCAGCGCACCGGTCTTGCGTCTTCAATGCCGGGCCTCCATTGAGGCATATTCTTGACGAATTCAATGGCGGTGGAATCAACTTCGGCCTTTTGTGAACTTCTATATATTTCAGCCTCTCTCACGTATCCGTCATTCTCGATGATGAATTTTACAGCCACCTTCCCTTTTATCTTTTTGCCTTCAGCCGATAGCGGTGCTTGGAGGTTTTTCCCTATGTATTTGAGCAATGCTTGGTCACCCCCTTTGAAAGAGGGGTAGATGTCTGGCGTGAGGTGTACAGGGTTCATCTTGGCCATGATCTCTCCAAATTGGTAGGCAAAGGCGGAAGGTGTGACCAACAATGAAAAGAGGAATATGGTGAATCTGATGTGTTTCATTGACTTCGATGGTTTGTGTGAATATCTTTCGAATAAAAAAGCCCCGCTAACTAAGTTTGCAGGGCTTTCTTGAAAATGGAATATCCTTATTTGAGCTTGCAAGCTACGATGCTGTGGCCTAAGCCAAGGTTGTCATAGATGGTGTCAACTTTCAAACCTGCGTCGTTGATGCAGCGAATCATGTCTTCAGAGTAGTACATCTTACTGTTACCATTGGCAAGAGCCGTGAAGTAAACGCTTGTTTGAGCCAAGCAGTAAGAAGCCGTTTCGAATTTTTGTCTGTCCCAGAATGTCTCCATGATGTAGAGAGTGGCGTTTCCGTCCATTGACTTGGCCGCTCTTGAAAGGATGCTGGTCACCTCCTCTTCAGAGAAGCAATCCAAGAATTGGCTCATCCAGATAGCGTCGAAGCCAGTTGGGAAAGGAACGTTCTTGTCGAGCAAGTTGGCTCCGTGTCCGAGGATGCGGTCTTCTCCGTCCATGCCCTTGACAGCGTTGCGCATCAATCCGATTTGTTGAGGCAAGTCCATGATTGTTACGACAACATTCGCGTCGTGGTGAACGCATTGAGTAGCCCAACGGCCTGTGTTTCCACCTACGTCCAAAAGGGTCTTAGGCTTCTTTGAAAAGACGATTTCCAAAGCTTGCTCGAATGAGTTGTCTGAGTAGAAGTGGTCGAAACCGAACCAACTCTTTTGCACTTGAGCAGGAAGAGAAGAAAGTCCTTCGTAGATGGTTGGCCAAGAACCGAACACCTTCAAGCCTTCAGGCTTTCCGTTGAGGAGAGCCTCTTCCAAGTTGAACATACCCAAGTAGTTGACATCATGATTGAATTCCATGTTGACGCGAGCCATCTTGTCGTTGATAAGGAACCAACCTGCTTTTGCCAAAAAGAATTTCTCGTCTTTTAGAAGTACGGTTCCTATGGTCAATGAAGACTCCAACAAGATTTGGACAGCATATTTGCTGAGTTTGGTCTTCTCTTTGATTTCATCAAGCGTTAAACCTTGTCTATTGTCGGAAAGCATGTCGAATATGCCGAACTTGACCATTAATCTGGAGATTTGGAACACGATAGGTCCGAATGCGATCTCTTGAGCCAAGCGTTGTGCTTGCAATGCTGTAAATCTCTCTTTGCCGTATATTTCCTTTTGAGGAGAATCTAGTTTCATGATGCTGAATTTTTTGAGGGGGATAGCCCCTGGGGTTTATACATAAAAGGCGCAATAGGGTCGCAAAAAAACCATTGCGCTTGTTTTTTAGAAGTTGTATTTTACCATACCACAAATTCTGTGGTTTGTCACACTGTGGGTGTCAGAAACTTCAAGATGGTCGTCCACCTTTTTGCCGTAGTCAACGGTGGTCATCTCGTACTCAACACCGAGGTTGAAGTGCTTCAAGTTGTAAGAGAAGGCAGGTGCCACGCGATAAATTTGGTCGATGTTCTTTGCACCCTTAACATATACGTCGCCTACCACCTTGTCGTCTGTGCCAAGGTTTTTGCTATAACCTAAGAAGAGGTTGAGTCTATACTTGTTACCAACGTAGCAGTTGATCCAACTTGTGGAAGAACGGAGTGGCGTATATTCGCGGCTTCCGTCTTTCTTCTCTTCCGAAACGGCATATCCGCTCATCATGTTCAAATGAGCTGTGTTCTCTGCCAATGTGGTCTTAGCCTTGATTCCGAAACTCTTATCCGTGTAGGATGCGTAGAGGACAGGGGAGATGCCTTGGACATATTCGCTGACCTTGACCTTTGCATCAGCAATGGTGTCTTTCGTGACTGGCGAAACGAATTCTTTAACAGTAGCCGTAGTTCTTGGAGCGATACGGCAGAAGTCTGCACCAATGCCAAGGTTGAAGCCGTTGGCCTTGTACTCGATGCCACCGAAAAGTTCAGGAAGGATGGCGTTCTTTGAATAGACGTTAGAACCGCCGTCTGGGCCAACTGAAGTATATTGCAATTGGTAGATGGCAGCCAAAGTGAATTTGAAATGGTTGAGTCGGTAGTCGTATCTCAATTGAGGAGAGCGGCTGAACGGCTCAAAAGGAGAACCGGAAGCCAAAGCCAAAACGTCTGGCAATTCGCCTGTCATTGGGTGCCATGCCTGACCTAAGAGCAATGAGTTGCGCTTCCAATCTAATTTCATGTATGCTTGGCGGATGCGGAGCATTGTTGTGCTGCTGCTGAATCCGGCAAAGTCGCTTTCAATCTTTGCAGAGGAAGAGGCCCCCAACACATCCGGACCGGTGATGTTCAATCCCAAACGAGTGGTGAATGCCAAGAAACTTGATGATGCCACATCGTTCAAATCGTCACCGTTTACGTCCAACAATTCGTCCTTAGGGATTTGGTTGTAAAGGCCGTTGGATGATTGAACGTTTTGTCTTGAATCGAAATAGAAGTAGTTGCGGATGAATCCGTAAGGCTTCAACTTAATTGGTTTTTCTTCCTTTGGAGCCTCTTGCGCTGATAGAGCTCCTATTGACAACAATGCTGTTGATGCAAGTGTGAGAAAACGCTTCATTTTTGTTTTTTGATGTTGTTTTTGTATAAAACATAGTAGAGACGTAATTGCTTGCGTCTCTACTATTTATTGTTTCTATGTTAAATTAGTTTCCGAATACTGCGTTACCGAAGAGGATCAATGCTCCGTAGCCTACCACCATACCGAAGAGGCCAACGATGATACCTACAATGGCCATGTCTTTCGTCGTGATGATTTTTTTAGAGTAGGCGATTGCATTTGGCGGCGTACTGATAGGGAGGGACATGGCAAGTGATGCTGACAAAGCCACACCGATAAGGAGGGCAGGAACACCACCGAACTCGGCAAGGTTTTCCTTGATTCCCATACCTGCAGCGGCAAGGATTGGAACGAGGAGGGCCGCTGTACCGGAGTTAGACATAAATGTACTCATGACGATACAGATGAGACCTGCGCCAATCATCATGACGAGGGTAGGCCATGTTTTTAACGGAATTGACTCTACCAAGTGCTTTCCAAGACCTGTCTTGTCAAGACCGACACCGAGGGCGAAACCTCCGGCAACCAACCAAAGTACGTCCCAGTCAACGCTTGCAAGATCCTTCTTGGTGATCACGCCCGTAATGGTGAATACAGCGAAAGGAAGCAATGCAACGATATTGGCGTTAGGACAGAACTTGCCAGTAATTTCAAGACCTCCGAATACCCAAAGGAATACGGTAACGGCAAATGTGATATATACGATGTATGCCTTAGTGCTCTTCTCGAAGTTACCCTCAACCTCGATTTTGATACCGTTTTGCTTAACGGAAGGAGAGAATGGGAAGAGACGGATGAGCAATTGCCAAGCGAAGAAGAGGATGATGAGCATGATAGGAACCATAAGGATCATCCAATCTGCGAAGTTGATGTCCATGCCATTTTGCTCCAAATAACCTTTGGCAATGGCATTTGGAGGCGTACCGATAGGGGTACCGATACCACCTACGTTACAAGCAATAGGAATAGCCAAGGCCAAACCGATTTTGCCCTTGCCGTCGGCAGGAAGAGACGCCAATACCGGAGTAAGGATGGTAAGCATCATCGCTGCTGTGGCTGTGTTACTCATGAACATAGAGAAGATTGCGGCAACAAGGAGGAATCCGAGAAGCACGATGTCTGGGTTCTTTCCGAAAGGCTTTAGCAACGCCTTTGCCAAACCTGCGTCCATCTTATATTTAGTAGCGGCAATCGCCAAAATGAAACCACCCATGAAAAGCATGATGGTAGGGTCTGCAAATGCAGCCATAATCGTCTTTGCACTGATAGGCATACCAAATTCTTGGCCGCTTGCTGTCTGTGCGTATGCAATGATCTTCTTTGCGTTTTCTGGGTCCTTGATTGCCTCGGTCATCAAGAATGACAAACTGCCATCTGATACGGTAAGAAGCATCAATACCATTGTGAGTACGGAGGTTGACCAAATAGGAATTGGCTCTGTAATCCACAAGGCAGCCGCCAAAAGGAAGATAGCGATGACGCGCTGCTCCATAACTGTTAACCCGGGAATGCCGAACCATTCGACAGGTATTACCCAAGCACCCAACGCAAGGATGATCGGAATGAGTAGTGTAATGAGTTTTTTAGTCTCCATTTTTTTTAATATTGTTTTTTTTGTTGTTAGCGTTCCTTGTCCGTATCACATGAATTTTTATTCATTTAAAATTTTACGGAAAAAGTTCGACAAAATTATAAAATTGGACTTAATAAACAATAAAAAGTCCAATAAAAAGTCGGCCTGCAAAGAAATAATTTTTGACATTGGTTTTCATATTTTAACCATGGAGAGAGCCTTGTTCCGACTGGTTTTTATTGGGTTACATTTTTTTTCAAAAAATATATGTTTTTTTATGTTAAGATTGTATATTTGGAAAAACAAAATGATTTTAAAATGAGACGTTATATTTCTGTTATTGCGCTGATGTTATTTGCGACCCTCTCTTTGTTTGCGGGAGTTCGTTCTGAGCAAGAGGCTATGGGGTACGCAAAGAAGGTTTTAGGTAGTAGTTCTTCGGTTCGCCTTTTCTCGGTTGAGAAGGATTCAGCCGGAGTCGTTTCTTTTTATATGTTTGCTGGAGAGCCGGAGGGTTTTGCGATTATTGCGGCCAACTCGGAAGTTCCGGCCTTGATTGCTTACGATCCGACTTCGGTGGTCGGCAAGGAAATCCCAAAGACGCTTTCGGTGATGTTGGAGATGTTTAAGCGTAATTCGGCATCAGGCAGATTGGCTGGGTCTGGATTGCGTTCCACTAAAATAATAGGTCATGCTGTTCGTCCTTTGCTTGCCGACATCCAGTGGCATCAGACCGAGCCGTTCAATTCTGCTTGCCCTCTCTATGAAGAGGAAATATCTGCGGCTGGCTGTGTGGCGATTTCTGTTGCTCAACTTATGGCTTATTATCGTTATCCTTCGCAAGTGCAAAAGGATATTCCTGCCTATAAAACAGATCGGCATGGAATTAAAATTCCAAGTATAAAGGCGGGTACGGTCATTGATTGGAAGAATATTTTGCATTCGTACGATGGAGATTACACGGAAAAACAAGGGAATGCTGTGGCCGACTTGGTCCGAATCGTTGGAGCCGCCTATCATATGGATTATGCTGTGGATGTTTCTTTGGCAGAGGGCGCGCATGATAGAGTCTTGCCGACGTATTTTGGTTTTGACAAGGATTTAATACAGCGTGTGAGCCGTAGGTCGGTTTCTGCGAGTGAATGGAATGAACTTCTTTGCAAGGATTTGGAAGCGGGCCATCCGATTATTTTCTCGGGACAAACGGTCTCAAGTGGACACTCTTTTATATGTGATGGCGTGGATGAGAATGGTCTTTTCCATATCAATTGGGGATGGGGCAGTTATTACAATGGCTACTTTGATATTACGGTGCTCAATCCATATAGTAATACGATGGTCGGAGCAAGTTATACTCATGATGGGTATAATTTGGAATTGGAGGCATGGTTGGGCTTGGTTCCAGACGATGGACATTCAGCGGGGATAGAGTCGTCTCAATATGCAGCATATACGGGCAATTGCTTGATGCTTGACCGTACGAGGGGATTCCTTAATTTCTGGGCAGATATAAAAGTGGGCAACTGCACGGCAGAAGCATGTGTCGGTTATATGGGGAAGAATGGTAAGATTGTTAGTCTCACGGAGCCAGAGGTGCCGGATGCCGATGTTGCAATAGGTGATATGTATGTGTTTGGCAATATTGAGCCGATGGATTTCTCTGTGTTGGAGGCAGGTGAGTATGAACTTAGGTTGATAGAACGAGAAAAAGGCGGCGATTGGTACTTCTCTAACTCAAGCGTGAATGCAAGAGTAAAGATGACGGTAAATAGCGATGGAACGATTGAGGTGGAAAGGAAAACGGTTGATTTGAGCGCGGTGTTGAGTCAGGTCAAATATGAAAGCAGTCGTGCGGTCTTGAATCTCCAACTTACTAATGCAGGCTTGGCGGAGTATTATGACGTGGTGACAGTCAAATTGTGGTTCGATGGCAATACAAGTGCAACCCCCGATCATGTATGGGAAGAAGGCTTTATTGTGGAGCAGGAAAACGATGTGGTGAACCGTAACATCTCGTTCGTAACTTCAGCCTCTTCTGTTCGATATGAAGTGTGTGATGCTCATGGAGATAAGTTTGCGGGCGGAAAGTTGAATTTGGAGAAGAAGGACTACTATGTTGCTTTGACTCCGCAGGAGTTCATGGGAAAGGGCACGTCACTTCACTATGCGTTCTCGTTTGGCAATACGATGTCAGAACCGTATGACAATATCGTTTATATTATGTTCAGTGGTAAAGATAAGATGCCTAATGTTTATACGGAGGCATTTAATCTCTCTTTGAATCCAGGGGAGGATATCAGTTCTGAGTACAACGTGGTGGCATATTCGGATACCCTTTATTATTGGGTGACGGATGGTGAAAAGTATTATTATAAAGACGAGCCAAGCCGTTACTTTATTAAAGGAATGATTATAGCCAAGCCGTTGAACCGAGTGGCAGATGAATTGGCGGAAGGTTTGGTCGTCTCTTATGCAGGCGGAGTTTTGACCGTAGAGGCTAAGAAGGCAGAGGAGGTGACGCTTCGCACATTGCAAGGAACTGTGATGGCTACATCTCGTCTCGCTGCGGGTGAAAGCATGAGTGCGCGGTTGGCGTCCGGCGTGTATATGCTCAACGGAACGAAGTTTTTGGTGAAATAAAGGCGCGATCAGCCGAGAAAAACGCCAAAATCGGTAGTTGTTCGAAGAATAATTTTTCTTTTGAAAGTTTGGTAATCAGCGGACTTTGTCCTATGCGGGGTCGGGTGTCCTTGTGCCAGAACCGAAAAAAGAAGCCTTTTTTTGGCTTTTAGTAAATATATTTTATATCTTTGCATTTGGTTTTTTAGTTCTCGTTGAATGCTTGAGATAGGTTCAAGAGAATTGATTGAGGCTTCTTTCGGATTTTGTCAAGAAGGGTTTGGCCGACATTACGTTGTAGCGATACACGGAAAAGAGGCGATTTGTTTCTGATAGAGAGAAAGATGAGGACCACATTCAGAATGGATAGAGATAACCGTAGCCTCGGCTCTATGGATTTCTGGAAGCCTTATGAAAGTGATAATTTTAAGTAGGTATGATAAAAAAGATTTTAGTTGCCAACAGAGGTGAGATAGCCATTCGTGTGATGCGCTCTTGTAAAGAGATGGGAATTCACACGGTCGCTGTTTACTCAGAGGCAGACAGAACATCCCGCCACGTTTTTTACGCAGACGAAGCGTGCTGCATTGGTGGTGCGGTTGCAAAAGATAGTTATCTTGATATCGAGAAGATTTTGGCGGTTGCTAAGAAGTTTGGCGCGGATGCAATTCACCCAGGATACGGTTTCTTGTCAGAAAATGCTCAATTCTCCCGCAGATGTAAGGAGGAAGGCATCATTTTCATTGGCGCTCCAGAGTTCGCTATGCGCAAAATGGGCGACAAGATTTCGGCTCGTCAGATGATGATTGATGCAGGTGTTCCAGTTGTTCCTGGTACACAAGAAGGATTGGATTCTGTCGAGGATGCGGTTCGCATCGCAAAATCAATTGGTCTTCCTGTTATGTTCAAGGCCTCTGCTGGTGGTGGAGGTAAGGGTATCCGCTTGGTTTATGAGGAGAAGGATATCGAGAACGCATATCTTACATCTAAGTCCGAAGCCATTTCATCGTTCGGAGATGGCACTATTTACGTAGAGAAATATATTGAATCACCACACCATATTGAGTTCCAGATTTTGGGCGACCAGTTCGGAAACGTAGTTCACCTTTGTGAGCGCGAGTGTTCTGTTCAGCGTCGTCACCAAAAAGTGTTGGAGGAGTCTCCTTCGCCATTGATGACGCCTGAGTTGCGTGCTGAGATGGGAGAGAGGGCGGTTGCGGCAGCCAAGGCTGGCAAGTACGAAGGCGCCGGCACAATCGAGTTCTTGGTGGATGATAATTTGAATTATTACTTCTTGGAGATGAATACTCGTCTTCAGGTTGAGCACCCGATCACGGAAGAGGTGGTGGGTATAGATTTGGTCAAAGAGCAAATCAATGTCGCAAATGGACTCCCATTGCGATTTAAGCAAGAGGACATCAAGCAACGTGGTCACGCTATCGAGTGCCGTATTTGTGCCGAGGATGCAGACAACGGCTTTATTCCAGCCCCAGGCATCATCAAGCAATTGACGGAACCGTTGGGTATCGGCGTCCGCGTGGATAGTTTTGTTTACGATGGATATGAAATCCCGATGTACTACGACTCAATGATTGGTAAGTTGATTGTTTGGGCGGTAAACCGTAAGTATGCTATCGAGCGTATGCGTCGTGTGTTGTATGAGTACAAGATCACGGGTGTGAAGACAAATATCAGTTACTTGCGTAAAATCATAGATGTGCCTGATTTCCAAAAGGGTCGTTACGACACGAACTTCTTGGAGGCCAACAAGGAACTTTTGAGCGGTGAGAAGCAAATCAAGTTGGAGCATGACCCTGAGTCAGAAAACATTGCTATCATTGCAGCATATATTGACTATATCGTTAATTTGGAGGAGAATTCGCCAAAGGCTGGTGTTGTTGGTGACAACCGTCCTATCAGTAAGTGGCGTGAGTTCGGTAAGCGTTCTGGAATGATCAGAATCTAACCGGGCGAAGAGTTATCACAAGGTGCAGCCTGCAATAAGCGGGATTCCTTACATAAATTATTTATAATTTCATTTTAAATGGAAGTACGAATAGGAGACAGAACGGCTGAAGTCGAGTTGATCAGCAAGGAGGACAACAAAGTCAAAATCAGCATAGACGGAAATATTTACGATGTGGACATCGTAATGGCCGAGAATGGCTTGTGCTCTATCATAACGAATGATGGCAAGTCATACAATACCGAAATCAAGCGTCCGAATAAGGATAAGGAATATACAGTGAACGTATTGTTCGATTCTTATCAAGTGGAGATGATTGATTTGCATACGAAGTACTTGCGTAGCAGAAAGAATGCAGAGTCGGGCGGAGTGCAAGACCGCATCTTCTCGCCAATGCCAGGAAAGGTCATCAAGGTCTTGGTCAACAAAGGCGATCGTGTTGAGGCAGGTACCTCTGTTATCGTTGTCGAGGCAATGAAGATGCAGAGTGAGTACAAAGTGAAGAATACAAGCATTATAAAAGATATTCTTGTAGCGGAAGGGGATACTATCAAGGGTGACGAAACATTGATCACTTTGGATCCTGTTACTGAATGATTCCGCAATGAACTTTTAAATTATCAGAGATGAATCAGCAGACAATTGATTTTATAGAAAGAGACAAGGCTGCCGAGTTAGGTGGTGGTCAAGCAAAGATTGACAAGCAGAAGGCCGGTGGTAAGCTCACAGCAAGAGAGCGTATCAACATCCTTTTGGATAAGGGAACTTTCGTTGAGTTGGACAAGTTTGTCATTCACCAATGTCACAACTTGGGTATGGACAAGACTTTCATCGACGGCGATGGTATCGTATCTGGTTATGGAAAGATTGACGGCCGCTTGGTATATGTCTATGCTTATGACTTTACAGTTTTCGGTGGCTCGTTGAGCCGTACAAATGCTAACAAGATCGTTAAGGTCCAGAAGTTGGCGTTGAAGATGGGTGCTCCAATCATTGCTATCAATGACTCGGGTGGTGCTCGTATCCAAGAGGGTGTAGGAAGTTTGGCTGGCTACGGAGACATCTTTTACCAAAATACAATTTCTTCTGGTGTTATCCCACAAATCTCAGTCATCATGGGCCCTTGTGCGGGTGGTGCTTGCTACTCTCCTGCATTGACAGACTTCATCTTCATGGTGAAGGGACAGAGCCACATGTTCGTAACTGGTCCAGACGTGGTTCGTTCGGTTACAAACGAGGATGTTGACAAGGAGCAATTGGGTGGTGCTTACACTCATAGCACGAAGAGTGGTGTTTCTCACTTCTTGGGCGAAACGGAGGAAGATACATTGATGATGGTTCGCGAGTTGCTTAGCTTCTTGCCATCTAACAATATGGAGGATGTCCCTTACATGAATACGGGTGATAGCCCGTTGCGTGAGGAGGAGAGCCTCAACACATTGATTCCTGAGGATCCAAGCAAGCCTTACGATATGAAGGAGTTGATCAACGCTATCGTTGATGGCAATAACTTCTTTGAGGTGATGGCTAACTTCGCTCAGAATATCATCATCGGTTTTGCTCGTATGGACGGTAAGACCGTAGGTATCGTGGCTAACCAACCTGCTGTTCAAGCTGGTGTTTTGGATATCGACTCTTCTGACAAGGCTGCTCGTTTCATTCGTTTCTGCGACTGCTTCAACATCCCTGTCATCACATTGGAGGATGTTCCTGGTTTCTTGCCAGGCTGTACTCAAGAGCATAATGGTATCATCCGTCACGGTGCAAAGATTGTTTACGCTTATGTAGAGGCAACTGTTCCTAAGGTGACGTTGATTACTCGTAAGGCTTACGGTGGTGCGTACATCGTGTTGTCAAGTAAGCATACTGGTGCTGATGTAAACTTTGCTTACCCAGGTGCTGAGATTGCCGTTATGGGTGCTGCCGGTGCGGTTAATATCTTGTACAGAAACAAGACGGACGAGGAGAAGGCTGAGTTGACGAAGAACTACGAGAAGCAATTCTCTAATCCTTACCGTGCTGCTGAGTTGGGTTACTTGGATGAAATCATCCTTCCTTCTCAGACTCGTGCTAAGATGATCCAAGCATTGGATATGACACAAACTAAGATTCGTACAAATCCTGCTAAGAAGCACGGTAACTTGCCGTTGTAATTTCTGATGCAGCATTGATAAATAGGGGGTTAGGCGAAAGTTTAACCCTCTTTTTTTTGTCTATCTATCGCTCTTTTTTCGTTGTTGTTCTCTGGTAGCAAGGGAATAACTTCAGATGAGATTTTATTCTTAAAGTTTTATTATTTTTGTGGTATTAAAAGGAATAGAGATGAAGAAAATAATTTTGTTGTTAGTGGCATTTGTTGCCTTGGCTGCGTTCTTTTATTTTAGAACGGCAAAGAATTTTGTGAATTGTGAATTTGCATTTGACCGTGTCTCAAGTGTTGTCTTGGCCGATGTGGACATTACGAATGTGAAGAGTTTAAAAAAACTCAATCTTTTGGACGGCGCTAAATTGTTGTCTGCTCTCGGTAACAAGGATGCTACACTGGATTTGGGGGTAGATTTGAATGTGAAGAATCCTAATGATGAGCCGGCTCGCTTGGACGGAATGGATTATATTCTCTATATAGACGAGAGGAAAGTGGTGGAAGGCTCAATGGAGCAGCAGGTGTTGATTGACGGTAAGGCGGAGGCTAAAATCGTTTTGCCTTGCAAAGTGAACGTGCATGATATTTTGTCGTCGGACAATATTGATTCGATTGCAGACTTTGCTTTCGGGGTTGCCAATAACAATGTAGATACGAAACGTATGAAGATTGATATTAAGCCTTATTTTACGATAGCAGGCAAGACGGTTAAATTCCCTACTTATATTACGATAAGGGGCGATCAAATGCTTTCTAATAACTGATAAGAAGTATATCATATACGGGGACTTTTATGGAAATCCCCATGATGAGAGGAGCGAGATAGTCATAGGCTGTCTCGCTCCTCTTGTGTTATTTTAGATATTCAACCACCTCTTTGGCAAAATCGGAGAGCGTCGTGTCTCTTGCCCCCATGATAAGGATGGCATCGCCGGTTGTGCAGTTTTGTTTGAGGTAGGGAAGCATCTCTTTTCGGTCGGGAAAGAATTGTACCTGATTGCTTTTTGACTTCATGACCGTGGCTACGTCTGCAGAGGTGACTTCCCGATTAACGGTTCCTCCTGCGTAATAGACATCAGATAGAAGAAAGGTGTCTTCGGGACGAAGGGCGGCAATGCACTCCTCTTCCAATTCCTTATGCATGAATTTCAATGGACCGAATCCGTGAGGTTGGAACCATGCGAAAATTCGTTTGCCTACGTTTTGGCATGCTTTCATGGCGCAAACCACTTCGGCCGGATTGTGGGCAAAGTCGTCGATGACATAGATGCCGTTGGCAGACCCGCTTAGTTGCGTGCGGCGGTAGATGCCACGATAATCGTTTAGCGCTGCAGCACTCTTCTCTATAGAGAGTCCCGTGGCATGGCAGGCAGCAATGGCAGCTGTCGCATTTTCCATGTTATGGCGACCTATGACGGGTATTTCAACCTTCACATTGTTGCAACGGAATGTGATGGAAAATCCTTCTTGCTTGAAGTCTGTGCTGTTGAATCCGGCATTGGCGTTGTCTGTTCCAAAATCGAGTTGGGCGTCTTGCGAGAGTTGCTTGCTCATTGGATGACTCTGGTTGACGATAAAGCAACGGCTGGTGTGCGACTTGAATTGTGAGAAGAGATCCATCAACTCGTCGTATTCTTTGTGGTCGCGGTCAACATTGAGAAGTAGAGCCACTTCTGGCGTATATCCTACGATGGAGCCGTCAGACTCGTCGGCTTCGATGACCAGCCACTCGCCTTTATCCACCCATGCGTTGCCTGGATAACCCTTCTCTTGGAGTGAGGTCAATCCTGCTCCGCTGATGATGGAAGGTTGCATTCCGCAACTTTGGAGAATATGGAAAATCATGGCTGTGGTGGTTGATTTCCCTGATGTTCCGCCTACGGCAATGGTGCGTTTCGTCTTTGATATCTCAGCGAGTAACTGAGAGCGTTTCATAACGGGGATACCCAAGGTGCGAGCCTTTTGCAGCTCCACATTGCTCTCTTCGATGGCTGTCGAGATGACGAGCACATCTACACTTTCATCTACCCCCGAAGCGTCTTGTAAATGGCATTTTATGCCTTGCGCTTCAAATTGTTGTTTAATGAGGATTTCTCCTTCGTTTTTGAAAAGACGGTCACTGCCCGAAACTTGCTTTCCGATTCCTCGAAGATATTGGGCGATGGCACTCATGCCGGTTCCTGCAATGCCTACGAAGAAGAAGTGATTGTATTGTTCCATGTTGTTCTATTTTCGTCTGTCTGTTGGTTGACCGAAAAGTGCGTTGATAAGGTCGTTCCGGCCTATCTTTCGCAGGTCATTTATGATTGTTTTCCTATATTCTGGTTTGTACCAGAAGAAGAACTTTCGTTGGTCGAGTTTCTCTTGCGGATTGCGTGGTGTCCAAACCTTTTCCAATGTATAGGGATGGATGCCAGTATAATAGATTTCCGTGGAGAGGGTCATGGGTGTCGGCGTAAAGTCTTGTACCTGTTCCAATCGAAAATTCAGTTTCTTTGTCTTGCATGCCAAATCGGCCATGTCCTCCTGTCTGCAACCCGGGTGGCTGGAGATGAAGTAGGGGATGATTTGCTGGTTCAAACCGTTCTTTTTGTTGATTTGCTCGAACATTCGTACGAAGAGTTCGAAAAGGGAGAACGAGGGTTTGCGCATCATGTTAAGCACATTGTCGGAAGTGTGCTCAGGCGCCACTTTCAATCGGCCGGAAACGTGCTTGATGATCAGTTCTTCGGCATATTTTTGGTGGCTTTGCATAATCTTCTGGTCGTCGTCCTTCGCCAAAATGAGGTCGTATCGGACACCGCTTCCGATGAAGGACTTTTTGATGCCGGGAATGCTATCCACCTTTTTGTAAAGTTCGATGAGGCGTGTGTGGTCCGTGTTCATGTTTTTGCAGAGGACCGGGTGGATGCACGAATAGCGCTTGCATTTGGCGCATTTGCTTTTGTCGCGCCCCATCATTCCGTACATGTTGGCCGAAGGACCTCCCAAGTCACTCAAATAGCCCTTGAATTCGGGATGTTCTTTGAGGCGTTCCACCTCGCGTAAGATGGACTCTTCGCTACGAGAGACGATATGTTTGCCTTGGTGTGCTGCAATGGCGCAGAAGGCGCATCCTCCGAAGCATCCTCTATGGATGTTGACGGAAAATTTAATCATTTCGTAGGCTGGGAATGTCTTGCCTTTGTATTTTGGGTGAGGTTGCCAGGTGTATGGCAACTCGAACGATTCGTCGAGCGTTTTGCTATCCATTAGTGGGAAGGGAGGATTAATGACCGCTACGCGTTTGTCGTCTATGGCTTGTATCAGTCGCTGTGCATTCACTTTGTTCGATTCTTCCTCCACCACACGGAAGTTTTTCGCCTGCTTCATCTTGTCTTTCAAGCACTCTTTGTGTCCAAAGAGGGTGAAAGTTTCTGCTTCGGGATATTCGGGAATGGCATTTTTATCTACGAGGTAGGATGTCTGTGGAATATCCTTGAGGTCGCTTATTTTTTCGCCGTTTTTAAGGCGTGCGATGATGCTCTTTAAAGGAAGTTCTCCCATGCCATAGATAAGTAAGTCGGCATGGCAGTCAACCAAGATGGAGGGCTTCAGTTCGTCGTCCCAATAGTCGTAGTGTGTTACCCTACGAAGGGATGCCTCGATTCCTCCGATGACAATCGGTACGTCAGGAAAGAGTTCCTTCAAAATGTTGCAATAAACGATGGTTGCGCGGTCAGGACGAAATCCGGCCTTGCCGTCGGGCGAATAGGCATCGTCAGAGCGAAGACGCTTGTTGGCGGTGTAGTGATTGACCATAGAATCCATACAGCCTGCACTAACGGCAAAGAAGTGGCGTGGTCGCCCCATCTTTTTGAAGTCTCTGAGGTCGTCTCTCCAGTTGGGTTGGGGAACAAGTGCGACGCGGAACCCTTCGTGCTCGATGATTCGTCCCACGACGGCGCCGGCAAACGACGGGTGGTCAATATAGGCGTCTCCCGAGAAGAGCACGACGTCCACCTCATCCCATTTGCGTATCTCCAACTCCTTTTTGGTGGTTGGAAGAAAGTCTGTTAGTTGCGCTTGTTTCATACGATTGTTCTTTTTGCAAACTTACAAAAAAACGGCACGTCAACAAAAAGCCGACGTGCCGTTTTCTTTAGGTGTCTTCTATAAAATTTCCGATTATAGAAGAATTAGAAAAAAAATCATTCTTTATTATGCCTTGAATTTTAGGATGACGCCAGATTCTCCTTTGACAGAAATGGCCAATGGAGCGTCAGCAGAGAGGGCAGCTTTGAATTTGTCTCCCGAAAGAAGTTCGGTGAATGTTTGATCCTTGCCCGCTTTCATTTCGAAGTATTCGAATGCGTGTTGAGGAATGTTCACCTTGATTTCAGCGTCGTTGGCTTCAAAGTTGGCAACGATAAGGAGCACCTCTTTGCCGGCTTTACGCATGAAAGCGTATTGACGGGCGGAATTGAAGTTCGGGTTGTCATAGTTGACATACATAAGGTCAAAGAATAGGCCATCAGAAATGGCTTTTTCCGAGCCGCAAATGTTGAGGAGTTTTTTGTAGAAGTTGCGGAGTTCTTTCTGCTCCTTGTCCAATTTTCCTCCGTCGAATTTTCCGTTGTTGTTCCACTTTTGGAGCGTATCGACAGCCCAGTAGTCGAAGATGGTGGTGCGTCCGTCACGTCCGCTGAAGCCCTCTTCGTCCATGCCTTTCTCGCCTAATTCTTGTCCGCTGTAAATCATGACTGGGCCTTGGCTCATTGTGGCAGAAATGATCATGGCAGGAAGGGCTTTCTTGGCATTGCCAGCGAAGAAGTCTGAGGCGATACGTTGCTCGTCGTGGTTCTCCAAGAAGTTGAGCATGTTGTTCTTGATGTCGCCCAAATGTTGCCAGCAGTTGGTGATGCTGCCTGGGTGGCCGTGGCCTTGGACTATGGCGCGGAGCGTGTCATACAATCCTACCTTGTCATAGAGGTAATCGAAGTTGCCCTCATGGATGTAGCGGTAATATTGGTTAGGGTCGTATGTCTCTGCTATGAAGATGATATCCTTGTTCTGTTCCTTGATTTGAGGAATCACCCATGCCCAAAATTCAGAAGGGACCATCTCTGCCATGTCGCAACGGAAACCGTCCACGCCCAAACTCGTCCAATAACTGAGGATTTCAGCCATTTTGGTCCATGTGTCGGGACGTGTGCTAAAGTCCTTGTATTGATAGTTGTTGTAATCTACACCGTAGTTTAGTTTCACGGTTTCGTACCAGTCGTAAGTGGAAGGATTGTTGCCGAAATAGTCGTTTCCTGTTGCTTTCGCAGGAAACTCTACATAAGGTTGTTCGCCTTCGTAAGCTTTGATGCGGGGCTCGAAGTTTTGTCCTGGCAAATAGTAGAAGTTGTTGTTTCTGTCGAAGAACACCTCTTGGATGTCATTTTCGCCCAAGTCTTTCACACCCTTAGGTTTTGCATCTGATTTGTATTGGCGTGCCACATGGTTAGGAACGAAGTCCATGATGACCTTCAGGCCAGCCTTGTGAGAGCGTTGAATCAGCGCCTTGTATTCGTTGAGTCTGTCCTTTACGTTGTTGGCCAAATCAGGATCCACGTCGTAGTAGTCCTTGATGGCGTAAGGCGATCCGGCTTTTCCTTTTACTACAAAAGGGTGGTCTTTTGCGATGCCCTCTTGGGTGTAGTCGGTTTGTGTGGCGTGCTCGATGACACCCGTGTACCAAATGTGGGTTGCACCCAAGTCCTTGATCTCTGCAAGCGCTTTGTCGGTAAAGTCGTCAAACTTTCCGCAGCCATTTTCTTTAATGCTTCCGTTGGAAATTAGTTTCGTATTCTTATTTCCGAATAGGCGGGGCAAAACTTGGTATATGACAATTTTCTTGTTCATTTCAGTTGTTTTTAATTTGCCCCTAAGTTACAGAAAAAAAGTGCGATTTGAAACGAATGAGTGGTTAAAATCGAAAAAAATAATGTAAAATTCAGGTGATAGATTGTAAAATGTTGTTTTTCTGATGTAAAGTATAGCCATTTGTCTATTTCTCAGTTGTAAATCATCGTTTCTTTTTGAGAAGATGTTAAAACAAAGAAAGCTGGTGGTTCTCTTCTATGGGAGTTTGACAAATTTTGGCTACGGGACAAAGGTTACATTGGGGGGCATAGTAAGTGCAGATGCGGCGTCCGAGCAAGGTCAAACGATTGCTCTCCACAATCCATCGTTGACGGTCTATGAGATGGGTCAACTCTCGTTCGATGCCGTCTGGCGTATTGCTGGAAGCAATCTTCAGACGTTGGCTCACGCGTGCTACGTGCGTGTCCACGACGATGGCGGGTTGACCAAATGCGTGGGCTAAAAGGGCGTTGGCCGATTTGCGTCCGATGCCGGGCAGTTTCATTAAGTCTATTTCGTTTGTAGGTATCTTTCCGTTGAATCTTTCCATCACCGCTTTGGCGGCATCTATCAGATATTGAGCCTTTGCCTCTGCATGAGTTACGGGGGCGATGAGCGGGAGAAGTTTTTCTTGTGAGGCGGATGACAGGGCCTGGAGCGTAGGGTAGAGAAGAAAGAACGAAGGTGTCAGTTCATTCACCAATTGGTCCGTACAGCGGGCTGCCAGCGTGATGGCCACTAATAACTGGTATGGCGATTGGAAATGAAGTTCGTATTCCGCTTGTGGAAAAGTTAACTCCAGTTGTTTGGAAATTTCAGCAAATCGTTCTTTCCTTGTCATCACTTTTATTGTTTGAAATGACAATCCCCGAATGGTGCGTAACCGTTCGGGGATTGGTTTTATTGTCTAAGGCTTAGCCTTATTTCATCTTAGCGATATTCTCTTTCAACGTAGCAATTTTGCTCTCTGCGTCAGCCTTCTTCTTTCGTTCGTTTTCAACGACTTCAGGCTTGGCATTAGCCACAAACTTCTCGTTGCCGAGTTTCTTGTTGACCGAGATGAGGAATCCTTCCAAATACTTGATTTCATCCTCCATTTTCTTGATCTCTTCCTCAACGTTGACGTTGTTGCCAAGAGGAACGGAAATCTCGATGGTTCCCACCATGAAGGTAGCTGTAGCACCGCCGAGGTCTGCTGTCGCTTTCTCAATCTTGCTTATGTTAGCAAGTTTCTCGATGATGGCGTTGTTCTTCTCGTCAAGGTCGCCCTTGTAGAACATCTCGAATGCCTCGCGAGGACTGATGCCCTTCTCAGCACGGATATTACGGATGCCAGCGATGATCTCCTTGGTTGTCTCCATGCGGCTGATGTTCTTCTCGCAGCAATCCTCTGCCTTAGGCAAGAGGCTGACCATGATGCTGTCTTTGACGTCGCGTTCCTTGATGGCTTGGTAAAGTTCCTCTGTGATGAATGGCATGAATGGGTGGAGCAACTTCAACAATGTCTCGAAGTAGCCGAGTGTCGTTTCGTAAGTTGCCTTGTCGATTGGTTGTTGGTAAGCTGGTTTAACCATCTCCAAATACCAAGAAGAGAACTCGTCCCAGAATAGTTTGTAAACGGCCATCAAAGCCTCGCTGATACGATACTTGTCGAAGCAGTCGTTGATTTCGGCGATGGTCTTGTTGAGTTGCATGCCGAACCACTTTGTAGCGATCTTTGCAGACTCAGGTTGAGCCAATTGCTCGTTCACCTCCCAACCCTTTACAAGGCGGAATGCGTTCCATATCTTATTGTTGAAGTTACGTCCTTGCTCGCAGAGTGCCTCGTCGAAAAGGATGTCGTTTCCTGCTGGAGCGGAAAGCATCATACCCATACGTACACCGTCGGCGCCGAACTTTTCGATAAGCATCAATGGATCAGGTGAGTTACCGAGCGATTTGGACATCTTGCGTCCTATCTTATCACGAACGATACCTGTGAAATATACATTCTTGAATGGCATCTTACCCTCGTACTCATAACCGGCCATGATCATACGAGCCACCCAGAAGAAGATGATGTCTGGACCCGTCACCAAGTCGTTGGTTGGGTAGTAATATTTGATCTCCTCGTTGCCTGGGTTGTTGATACCGTCGAAGAGGGAGATAGGCCACAACCAAGATGAGAACCAAGTGTCAAGAGCATCCTCGTCGCGGACAAGTTGGTCTGCAGTGATATTCTCATAACCAGCAATCTTCTTTGCCTTTGCCAACGCATCCTCCACTGTTAGAGCCACCACGAATTTCTCCTCGGCACCCTCTGCTGTAGGTAAGAAATATGCAGGAATTCTATGTCCCCACCACAACTGACGAGAGATACACCAATCCTGGATGTTCTCCAACCAGTTCTTATATGTCGACACATATTTAGATGGATAGAATTTCAACTCACCGTTTACAACTGGTGGAAGAGCGATGTCAGCGAAGTGCTGCATTGAAAGGAACCACTGCTTGCAAAGACGTGGCTCAACCGCAGTGTCCTGGTTACGCTCTGAATAACCAACCTTATTGTCGTAATCCTCCACCTTCTCAAGCAAGCCTGCATTGCCAAGGTCGATGGCGATCTGCTTACGGACAACGAAACGATCCTGTCCGACATACATTCCTGCTGCGTCAGAGATAGTACCGTCTGGGTTGAAAATATCGATAGTCTCAAGACCGTGAGTCTTTCCTAATGTGTAGTCGTTAACATCGTGAGCCGGAGTGACCTTCAAACATCCTGTACCGAACTCAACGTCAACGTAACGGTCTTCGATTACTGGGATAACTCTGTTAACCAACGGAACAATCACCTTATGGCCCTTCAACCATTGGTTCTTAGGATCCTTTGGATTGATACACATAGCTGTATCACCCATGATTGTCTCGGGACGAGTTGTTGCGACTACAGCGTAGTAACCCTTTTCATCCTTGTGAAGAACTTCACCTTCTTCGCCCGTAGGCTTGACAGATGCACTATCTTGTACATAATATTTTAGATAGTATAGTTTGCTCTTCTCCTCACGGTAGATTACCTCCTCTGTAGAAAGCACTGTCTGAGCCTTAGGGTCCCAGTTTACCATGCGAAGACCACGGTAGATCAAGCCCTTGTCGTATAGGTCCACAAAAACCTTAAGCACCGATTCAGAACGCTTTTCGTCCATCGTGAAAGCGGTGCGGTCCCAATCGCAAGATGCGCCAAGTTTCTTAAGCTGTTCAAGGATGATGCCACCGTGCTTTCTTGTCCAGTCCCAAGCGTGACCAAGGAACTGCTCACGAGTAAGATCCTTCTTCTTGATGCCTTCGCTCGCCAATTTGTTTACCACTTTGGCCTCTGTAGCGATGGAAGCGTGGTCTGTTCCGGGAACCCAGCAAGCGTTCTTGCCCAACATGCGGGCGCGGCGCACGAGGATGTCTTGGATGGTATTGTTCAACATGTGTCCCATGTGCAACACACCAGTCACATTTGGTGGTGGGATTACGATTGTGTAAGGTTCGCGTCCATCGGGTGTTGATTTGAAGAACCCGTTGTCCAACCAATACTGATACCATTTCGACTCTACGTCGGCCGGGTTGTATTTGCTTGCCAATTCCATATTACTTTTGCTTTTAAACTTCTATACCTATAAATTAGGTTGCAAAAATAGGAATTATTCTCCGAACAACAAAAATTGTTGAGGCATTTGTAGTGTGGGTAAAGTCAGTTGAAATGCAGGCTTTCGATTATCCGTTTTTTTTATGGGATGGCTATATTTGTTTGAGGCTCAAATCCTTTTATGCGTTGGCTTGGGTGGACTACGACTTTGGCTCCTATTCAAACACCGTATATTCGGCTCCGTTCCCTCTGTCAATCGCCCAGCCGTCGATGGTATGCCCTTCGGTGGAGAAGTTGACTGCCACCTTGACAATTTGACGTCCGTCGCACTCGTAAGGGATGAGATAGCCCTTCTCGTCTATCTGTAGCAAGGCTTTGTCCAATTTGCCTTGGAACTTGAACTCGAAGACGTAGATGTGAGTCGGCGTCTTCAGCACCATGTCGCTGCGACCTGCGGAGTTCTTCACCTCCGAATCGACAAACTGGCAGAGCAGGCGCGCTATCAGGAAGAAAATCAAGTGATAACTCTTCTCCTTCTCTTGCATATAGTCGTAAGGTATGCTGCTGATGAATGAACGCATCAGGTGTAAGGCTTCGTCCACCCTGTCATCTTGTAGGAAGACACCAAAGTGGGCAATGAAGACGTTTGTCTCTCGTGTACTTGGAGCAAGATAATAGGGAATGAGGTTTCTGAACAACCCGATACGTACTTCGTTGTTGGGAACAGCGAGGGTGAAAAGCGACTGCCTTTTATCGTAATCCTTAATGGTGATGTATCCGCTTTGGTAGAGCAAAGGTAAGGCTGTCGTCATGCCTTCCGTCGGTGCGTCGAAATCGGTCACGAATGCCTGAGCCCCTTCCAATTGTTCAATCTTGAAGTTGAGTTTTTTGAGTTGGCTGACCAGCCAACTTGGTGTGCCGCTGTCGAACCAATAAGCTCCTATTTTCTTTTTTTGCATTGCAGTGAGCAGACTGAAAGGATTGTATATATCCTCAGCCCCTTCGCTGAAATGATATCCATCGTAGTTTGTTTTAAGAACGAAGAAAGCCTCTTCCGTAGAGATTTTCATAGAATCAGCTAAATCCTCTATATGAGGAAGTAATCGATCATGGAGCTCTCGTTCAGTAATGCCACAAACAGCACAATATTCATCATCCATACTGATTTTGCTCAAGTTGTTGATCTCGCTGAAGATGCTCAACTGGCTGAACTTGGTGATGCCCGTGATGAAGGCGAAGCGGATGTGCTCGTCGCAATCCTTGATAGGACTATAGAAAGAACGGAAGAGGTTGCGGAAGTCGATGAGTTTCTTTGGGTCGTGCATCACTTCAAGCATCGGAGAGTCGTACTCGTCGATGAGGATGACGACGGGCTTCCCCGTCTGCTCGTGGGCCTTTTTGTAAAGCCATTTAAGCCTATCTGAGAAATCTGAGCTATAAGGGTTAGCCCCATAAATGGCTTCGTATTCGCAAATCATGGCATGAAGGTTCATCTGGGTTTGGCTGATTTCCTGTTTTTTTGCACCACTCATATTGAAGTGAAACACAGGGTGCTTTGCCCAATCCTTCTCCAGTTCTCCAGCCTTGAGGCCTTCGAAAAGTTCTTTGCGTCCCTCGAAATAGGATTTGAATGTACTGACCAGCAGACTCTTTCCGAAACGACGTGGGCGGGAGAGGAATACATACTTGTACTGGTGCGTCAGGTTGTAAACGTACTCGGTCTTATCTACATACAAGTAGTTGCCCTCAATGATTTCACTGAAGGTCTGTATGCCGATGGGGTATCTTCTTCTGTCTGCCATAATCGTCTCCATTTTTTGCAAAGATAATCGTTTTGGCGCAAAATCAGTATCATACATGCAATAAACACATTTCGTACTTGGATTGGGATTTTCGAGAAGGTGTTTGAATTCAAACAGTTTCTTAGTTCATGAACAAAACATAACTTGATAAATAAAATATGAACAATGTGGCATTTGCCGAAAATTCGTATATTTGCATTATCGTAACGTGGGTTACGGTAATGTAGGTTGCGATAATTGTATATTATGAGATTTTATAACAGAGATAAAGAGATGAAACTTCTCTCCGAAGTGGAGAGAATGTCAAACGAAGAAAGTCAGATGTCTGTAGTCACTGGCAGAAGACGTATTGGCAAGACGCAACTTTTGCTCAAGGCTTGTGAAGGCCAGACAACGCTCTATTTTTTCGTTTCTCGTAAATCAGAGTCATTGCTTTGTAAAGATTTTGTTGAAGAGGTTCGTGAGAAGTTGGGTTTGATGATTGGCGATTTTTCGTCGTTCGGCAAATTGTTTGAGTCGCTGTTGCTGATATCTAAAGAGCAACATTTTAATCTGATAATTGATGAGTTTCAAGAATTCCTAAGAGTGAACCCTTCTGTGTATGGTGATATGCAGAAATATTGGGACTTGCATCATAAGGAGGGTAAAATGAACCTCCTAATAAGTGGTTCGGTTAACGCTCTGATGCATAAGATTTTTGAAAACAGCAAGGAACCTCTTTTTGGTAGAGCTGGAAATATCCTTCGATTGAAACCATTCGGTGTGAATGTCTTGAAAGAAATCCTATCTGATCATTATTCAAAATATGAGAAAGATGACCTGCTTGCTCTTTATGCGCTTACGGGAGGTGTTGCCTGGTATGTGGAGCTAATGATGAAGAATAGATGCTTCACAATAGATACCATGCTTGATTTGGTGTTCAAGGAAGACTCGCTTTTCCTACAGGAAGGAAAGAATGTGCTTATTGAGAAGTTCGGCAAAGAATACACCGTCTATTTCTCTATTCTTGAATGTATAGCTCGAGGTCTTTGTTCGAGAGGTGAAATAGAGTCCTATTTGGGAAATGTGGAGACGGGAGGTTATCTGGTTAAGTTAGATAGAGACTATGACATCATTAAGATGAAACATCCTATTTTCTCCAAACCTAACAGTAAGCAAACCCGATATTATATTCAGGATAATTTCCTTTATTTCTGGTTCCGTTTCGTTCACAAATACCAACGTTACATTGAATCAGGATCGATCGATTTGCTGAAAAATGTGGTTACACGTGATTTTCCCGTATTTTCAGGAATCATTTTGGAACGTTATTTCCATAAGTCGTTTAGGGAAAAGCAGATATACACTTCAATAGGCGGATATTGGGACCGTTCTGGAGAAAATGAGATTGATTTGATTGCCGTCAATGAAATAGATGAGGTGATAGACTTTTGTGAGATAAAACGCCAAGAGAATAATATTGATTTGGACATCTTGTCGAAAAAGGCAAACGACTTCTTTTCCAAGAATCCTTCGTTGAAACATTACAAGTCAAACTATCTGGCATTGTCGCTTAAAAATATGTGATGATTAAGCTATATTTGCAATACTAAGTTAACAAAAGACGATTCACTTTAAACAGCAGT
>JAKSLA010000015.1 GCA_024401455.1 Paludibacteraceae bacterium
GTCCGCCGTTTATCTCGTTGCCGAGCGATACGTATTCGGGGTAGATCTCTCTTTGAGCCAACTCCTTCATGATGCGTCGGGTGTAGTCACCGAGCAGTTGCGTTAGTTTTTGCACAATGGCGTTCCTATCGTTCATCCATTGTATTTCTTGCTTCCAGTCTGCCGGAATGTTTTGTCGCTCTCCGTTCGACCAATAGTCGGAATAGTTGAAGGTAAATTGGATTTTCATGCCCTCTTCGTGTGCCAATTCGGCCAAGAGTAGGCAATCTTTCTCGTCTTGAAAACCTTCGGGCAGGAAGTAGGTGTTGGAGTTGTCTGGCTGTGACTTGCCAGGAAGGTTGGAGAGGCGGATGCGGACCAGATCCATCCCCTTCTTGCGAAGGAAACGGATGACGTTGCGAGCCTTCTCCTCCATTGGGTCGTTGGGATGATAAAGCGGCTCGCCCTTCTCGTCGTAGTAATTGCCTCCGTTGGCAAGGACGTAGTTGAGTTCGGTGATGTCGCCGCCTTGGCCAAATGAGTAGGCTTTCTGTTCGCGTGCTATTTGGATTTTATCGATGAACAGGTCGTGAGAACCGTCGTTTTCAAATCCCACTTCCAATAGGCCGTCTTCGCTTTGAACGCCTTTGACGATGACGTTGGTTGGGGAAAATTCGGATTGGGGAATGGCCGTTGAGGCTTGGGTGAAACCTTCTCCTTGTCCGAAGACGAAGCAAGTGCCGTTGCTGGCAGACGATTGCACCTCTGTTTTTATCACATAACTGCCTTGTTCGACTTTTGTCTTTTGTGAGACTTTCGTATTCTCGCCTGCATAGATATGTAACTTCCCGTTTTCGATAGTGGCTTTTCCCCCTTCGATTTTCCACCCGTCTATTGCGTTGAAGTCTGCGTTTTTCAGTTCTTGGGCAGAAATGGAGGTTACCGCCATCCATACTGGCAATAGGGCGATCAGCCTTTTGTTGTGTTTTTCATTGATGCGCATGGCCTAATCTATGTCTGTGTTTTTTAATATGGTTAAAACGATGCAATTTACGAAAAAAAAAGAGGATAGTGACGGTTGAAAATGTGTTCGAGAACATATATAAAAGAAAGTTCCAATATTGGGGAATTTGTATGCGTTGTAAATGCTTATCGTTGTTTGAGTGATTTATTTTAAGATTGATGTAAATTTTTTGCACATTTTCCTTTGTTTTGTGTATTTTTCTGCCTATTTTTGCACATATTTTATTAAAATGAGCAATGGTAAATAAGAATTTCATTAAACTCTTCGAGGAGTCCTTTAAAGAAAATTGGGATCATTTGGCGATGTCGGATTACGCCACAAAGACAGATTATACATATAAGCAAGTGGCAGAAGAGGTGGCTAAGATGCACCTTTTGTTTAAGGAATTAGGCATAAAGGAGGGCGAAACCATCTCTTTGGTAGGAAAGAATACGCCAGCGTGGGCAATTACGTTCATCTCTGTAGTAACTTATGGAGCGGTTATCGTTCCTATTTTGCAGGATTTCCACCCAGACGATATTCAGCACGTTGTCAATCACTCGGATTCGTCGCTTCTTTTCTTGAGCGATAATATTTGGGAAAACATCGACGAGAGCAAGGTCAATAATTTGAGGGGCATCTTCTCTTATTCGGAGTTCAGATGTTTGTACCAAGGTCCAGGCGAGACGATCCAAAAGACGATGAAGCAGTTGGATGCTCTTTTTGCCGAGCGTTATCCTAATGGTTTGACAAAAGAGGATGTCGTATATTCCAATAGGACAAATGATGAGATGGTTGTCCTCAACTATACATCAGGTTCGACCGGTTTCAGCAAGGGTGTAATGTTGAATGGTAATGCGTTCATGGGTAACATTGACTTCATGTTTGAGCATACGAATCTTTCAAGTAAGACAGGAAGAAAGAAACTTTTGACCTTCTTGCCATTGGCTCACGTTTATGGTTGCACGTTGGACTTCCTTGGTCAGATCACCTCGGGTTCTCATATCACGTTCTTGAACCGTGTTCCTTCTCCAAAAATTTTGTTGAAGGCATTGGAGGAGGTTCAGCCAGATGTCATCTTTACTGTGCCTTTGATTATCGAAAAGGTGTACAAGGCGATGATTGTTCCTTTGTTGGAGAAGGCTTCTACGCAAGCAGCAATGGCTATCCCAGAGTTGAGAGACAAGATGTACGCCGAAATCAGTAATAAATTATATAATGCGTTCGGTGGTAAATTTATTGAGATTGTGCTTGGCGGTGCCGGCGTCAATGCTGAGGTGGACGAGTTCTTGTGCAAGATAAAGTTCCCTTTCACGGTAGGTTACGGTATGACGGAGTGTGCTCCGCTTATCAGCTACTGTTCAAAGGATCAGCATAAGGTCGGTTCGGCAGGTATCTTGCTTACCAATATGGAGGCTAAGATTGTTTCTGACGATCCAGAAAACATAGCAGGCGAACTTTTGGTGAAGGGTCCTAACGTCATGATGGGTTACTACAAGAATCCGGAGGCAACGGCGGCTGCGTTTACAGAAGACGGCTGGATGCGTACGGGTGATATGGCTACGATGGACAGCGAAAAACACATCTTCCTCAAGGGCCGTTGCAAGAATATGATTTTGGGTGCTTCTGGTCAGAACATCTATCCTGAGACTATCGAGGCTAAGATTTCTAACTTGCCGTTCATCCAAGAGTGCGTTGTTATCGCCCGCGAGAGTAAGCTTGTCGCTTTGGTTTATCCTGATTTCGCCGCTATGGACGAGAATAATGTCAGCCGCGACGAATTGGATGTGATCATGGAGGAGAATAGAAAGACAATCAATAAGTCGCTCGCATCATACGAGGCTATCACAAAGATGGTTATCTTCCCTAATGAGTTTGAAAAGACGGCTAAGAAGAACATCAAGCGTTACTTGTACGAGGGTCTATAATTCTTTTGTATAGAAATACTTAAAATTGCATAAATAAAGGGCATTGACGAAAGTCAATGCCCTTTTTCGTGTCAAAAGTAGAATATTGTGCAAGAAAATTCAAATTTGACCGATTTATAACTGATTTTATGTTTTTTTTGCATTTGGAACCCTAAATTTCCCCAAGTGAAATGAAATAATGAGTGAAAAAATATCTAATTTTGTGCGTTTTTTAAAAGAGACAAAAACAAAGAACATAAGCACGAATCGTTGTTTAATTTATTTATATAAAAAATGAAAAAAGTAGTTTTATTTTTCGCTGTAAGTGCATTTGCACTTGTTTCTTGTAATGAGACTTGCAACAAGGCTGCTGACGCTGCTGTTGCTGCTGATTCTGTAGTTGTAGAAGAGGCTGTTGCTGTAGTTGATTCTGCTGTTGCTGTAGTTGATTCAGCTGCTGCTGTTGCTGTTGATTCTGCTGCTGCTGTAGTTGCTGCTGCTGCTGAGACAGTTGCTGAGGCTGTTAAGTAATTAATTACGAGACGGTGAAAGAAAAAGGGGCTTGAATATTTTCAAGTCCCTTTTTTCGTGCTTCGCCCAATAGTCTATTTCCCCGATGTTACACTTCTTTGGGTAAATAGGCTTCCTGTATATTCTTCATCGCATTCCACATGCTGCTGCGCATATCTGGCGCGATACGTTCCATTTCTGCCATTAATCCCTTTATGTCGCTTCGGTTGCTCTCGCGTTCGTACGGACAATTCTTCTTTTGCTTTTTGTATTGTCTTATGGCTTCCAGTTCTTGGATTTCACTCTCCTTGATGAGGGCGAGTGGACGGATGATCTGCATATCAAACTTATCCATTTTCAGTAGGGGAGGCATGGTGCTGATGGAACCTTGAAAAAGCAAATTCATCACGAGCGTCTGTAATATGTCGTCCTGATGGTGGCCTAAGGCAATCTTGTTGCATCCCAACTCCTTTGCCAATTCGAAAAGGGCTTTTCTCCGATGCCACGAGCAGAGGAAACAATGGGTTTTCCGCTTGTCCGTGCTTTCGTCGAAACTGGTGGTGCGGTGCTCGAATGCCACTCCGTGCTTTTCGCAGTGCGCACGCAAATAATCAATGTCAGACTGGTATTTTATGTTGCTGACCGTTATATGGGCGGCGGTGACGGAAAAACGGGGCTTGAAGATTTTTTGGCGCTCTCCTAACAATTCAACGAGAGCCAACGAATCTTTCCCTCCGGATAACCCAATCAATATTTTGTCGCCTTCGTTGATGAGGCCATAGGTCTCAATGGCTTTCCTTAGTTTGCGTTGTAGCGTATAGATGAGTTTCGACTCTCTTTTTTCTTCTTCTGTCATCTTCTCAACCATAAAATCTCCGATTTTTAATTAAAAAAGCGAATCCGTGAAGATTCGCTTTTCGTTTATCTATAATTGTTAATGCCTGTGATTTCTACGATGGGAACGATAAGTCCGTTGTGGTTTTCGTCTCCTAACCAAATGAACCTTACCATAATTTCACCGTCGTGTGGGTAAGGAATGAATTGCTGAAGATTGGTGGGCCTACAAACCATACCCATATAAGGATTTTCCCTTAGGACGATGGCGTAGCCGAAGTTGTTGCCCTTCCATTCGATGCGAGCGTTGTAGAAATGGTGGCTATCCCATGCATAAGGGTGCGTATAGTAAGGGTCTTCGTAATAGACGCCGTTATAGTAGTAATATGGGTGGTCGTTGTAGTATGGGTATGTATAAGTTCCATACGGAGAGTGTTTGTGGTCCGTGCTGCATGAGGAGCACAACCCTACGAATGCCAATAGAATGAAGAGTAATTTTGAACGCATAATTGTCTATATATTCATTTGCCTATTTAAAAGCAAAAAGCGAGCCAAACTCTTTCCCGTTTGCGGTTCAATGTGAGTTTGGCTTTAAAAAATCTCAAAAAACTTAACGTCTCCAGAAGGATGGCGAAAGGATAAACAGCACGGTGAAAATATCCAAACGACCTACCAGCATGAAGAAGGCCATCACCCATTTGGCCACATCGGGGAAGTGGTCGAAGTTGCCGACCGGACCAGATGCTCCCAAGCCGGGGCCTACATTGGCTACGCTGGTGATGGCGGCTCCGATGGATTCCTCCATGTTTACGCCGATGAAAAGGAATATGAGTATTCCGACCAGGACGGTAATGGCATAGATGACGATGAATGCCAATACATTTGTAATGATGGCTGGTGGTACTACTTTATTGTTGAGTTTCACGGGGATGATGGCATTCGGGTGAAGCAGACGCTTGAACTCAAAGTAACTGTTCTTGATGAGCAGTACAAGGCGAACGGTCTTGATGCCTCCGCATGAAGATCCTGCACAGCCGCCGAACGACATGGCGATGATCATCAGTACCGACAAGAATGGTGCCCAAGTAGTGTGGTCGGACAGCCCGAATCCCGTTCCTGTGGTGAAAGCGAAGGACGAGAAGATGGCGACTCTGACCCCTTCCTCGGAGATTCCTTCGGTAGGAATGTTGTAGCCGACGATGATGGCGGCAATGGCAAATCCGATGAGAAGGTAATATTTTATCTCTTCGTTGTATATGAACTTTTTGACGTTGCCTCGAAGCGCGGCGTATAACACGGTGTAGTTCATAGCCGCAACAATCATGAAAAAGATGATGATGTAGTCAATGAATGGCGAGTTCCAATAGGCTATGCTCGCATTTTTCGTGGAGAAACCGCCCGTGGCGATGGTCGTACAGGCATGGCAAATGGCATCAAAAGCATCCATCCCAGCGATGTAAAGCATGATGGCCTCGACGAGCGTAATGGCTGCGTATAGCCCCCAAAGCAGTTTGGCAGTTTGGGTTACGCGAGGACTGATTTTGTCCTTGGTCGGTCCGGGCACTTCGGCGGCATACATCTGCATTCCTCCGATGCCGAATAGCGGCATGATGGCCAAAGAGAGTACGATGATACCCATTCCGCCCTGCCATTGGATGATGCTTCTCCAAAAGAGAAGTCCGTGGGGGAGCGCCTCTATGTCGGATAGTATGGTCGCACCTGTGGTGGTATATCCCGATATGGTTTCGAAAAATGCATTGGTATAGTCTGGAATATAACCGCTTAGATAAAACGGCAGGGTGCCGAAGAGAGAAAATAGTACCCATACGAATGCCACGATGAAATAGCCTTCGCGCTTTTTTAGTTGGTGCATATTCCTTTCTTTCTTTTCTTTAAAGCAGAAATAGAGCAGTCCGGCGGTCAATGTCGTAACGCCTGTGGATATGAGCAGTGCGTTTAAATCGTCCTCTCCATAGAGGAGTGATACGATAGCGGACATGGCCATGAATCCTGCTTCGAAGAGAAGGAGCAGTCCGAAAGTGGCATTGATGATCCTTATGTTTAGTAATCGTTCTTGTCTCATTTTAAATATTGGCCGCATTTGACTCTTTGCGGTCTTGTTCATAAATTAATATGGCGGTTATAGGCTAAGCCTTCAATTCCCCGGATTTCTAATCGTAGCGTTCTCCTTAATTGAATAGTCTATCCAATTTGTGGATGCTGGAGGAGAGGCTGAATACGATGACGTTGTCATTCGGTTCAATCTCAGTGTTACCGTTGGCGATATGTCCCTCTCCGTTTCTTACGATGCCACCGATGAAGATGTCATGCGGCAATTTCAAGTCCTTGAGTTTGCCTTTGGTGATGTCCGAGTTGAGTTTTGCCGTTACCTCCACCACTTGGGCATCCACATGGGTGAGGCCTTTCACTTTGTTGACGGCTGCGTCGAGGGTATATTGGAATATGGCACTCGCGGCGATCAATTTCTTGTTGATAACGGTACCGATGTCGAGGTTCTCCGCAAAACGGATGTAGTCATTGTTTTCTACTTCCGAGATAGTCTTCTGCAATCCAAGCGATTTGGCTGCGATGCAGGCAAGGATGTTGGCTTCCGAATTGCTGGTCAAGGCCACGAAAGCGTCCATGCTTTCGATATCCTCTTCCTGTAATATCTTCGTGTCGCTGGCATCGGCGTTGATGACGAGCGTGCCGTCCGGTAGCAATTCGTTTAGTCGGTCGGCTTTGTTCAAATCTTTTTCCAGCACCTTCACCGTCATGTTGTCAGGAAGGGATTCTACCGTCTTCACCGTCATGCGGCTACCTCCCATAATCATGATGTCGCGCACGTTGATGACGTCTTTTCCTGCGGCCTCCCTCACCTTAGGAATGAACTCCTTGGTAGTGATGAAGTAGCAGATGTCATTAGGGAGGATCAAATCTTGTCCTTTCGGAATGATGGTTTGTGTGTCTCGGCTGATAGCAACGACACGGTAGCCTTCGCTGTCTGTCAAGTCCATCAAGCGATGGTTGACGATAGGGGCGTTGGCCCTGACTTTGATACCGATTAGGGTGAGTGCTCCATCGTTGAACTCCATCCATTGGCGTACCCAGTTCATACGCAAGGAGTTAACAATCTCTTCAGCGGCAAGTAGTTCGGGGTAGAACATGGCGTTGATACCCAATTTCTCAAAGAAAGCCTTGTTTTCTGGAAGCAAGTATTCGTAGTTGTCGATACGGGCTACTGTCTTTTTCGCTCCGAGGTTCTTTGCTAAGATGCAGGCTGTAATGTTCTGACTCTCGTTGGGTGTGACGGCTATGAAAAGGTCCGCCTTCTTTACTTGTGCCTCAATGAGGTCTTTCAACGATGTTGGCGAGCCTTCAATGGTCATGATGTCATATTTTTCTTGGATTTTGTGGACTTTCAATTTGTCCTCTTCAAGAAGGAATATGTCGTGCTTCTCGTTTGAAAGTTTGCTTGCCAAGTGTGTGCCTACTTCGCCGGCACCTGCTATTGTGATTTGCATTTTCTTCTTAATTACGTTTCTTAGAGATGGTTTCGCCGTTTCTTTTTTAGAATCGACAGATGATTTCTCCGCCTTGGAAACAATTGATGAGCGGATTCTACCTCTCTTTTTTATTTATACCAACCCGTAGAGACGTCCCCATGGGGCGTCTCATGGGCAAAGCCCTTTTTCGTTTAGAAAGCCTCTGCCCTCAGAAATCCTTTGCGTTTAATTCTATCGTATTGGTTTGTCAAGGAATCTGGGATACAAATTTAGTTATATTTTTTGTATTCGAGATATGAAATGGCAAAAAGCGAAAAACGCTATGAGCCTTTCGTGATATATGCTTGGATTTGATTGCCAGACGCTATCCTAAAGTTATGCCCAAGCGGGGGTAAGAGAGAGGATGGCAAACACGGCAAAAGTGCCCATCAGAAGGGAAACAAGGATGTTGAGGTCTTTTCTCAAAAATCCGGACTCGGTGAAGACTGAGTTGGGCGTCCGGAAGGGCTCTCCGAAAAATCTTCTATAGCAGAAGTAGCAGAAAAAGCCGACGGAGATACCCAATAGGGTACCTACCAAGATGTCGCCGGGGAAGTGAACGCCTAAGTAAATACGAGAGTAGGCGCATACTGCAGCCCACAGCAAAGCGGCGAACGTGTATAGTCGGTTACGGAAAAGCAATGCCGAGAAAGTGGCAAATCCAAATGAGTTGGCGGCGTGTGAGGAAGGGAAGCCGAACTGGCCGCCATGGTAATCACGCACATATTCCAGCATATCCATTACCAATGGATCGTGGCTGGGACGAAGCCGGGCAACGTAAGGCTTTAGTAGCGAAGAGGAGATTTGGTCGCAGAGCAAGAATACGATTGCGATGGCAAGGACAATCCACAAGGCTTGTTTGCCTTTCGTTTTGTACAAAATGTATATCAGCATTAAGATGACAGGCAACCAAACAACTATCATAGAGGACATCCACATGAATCCATCAAGAAATACATTGTGCGAACCACTTAAATTCAACTGGACCATCAATTCACGGTCCAACGCCAATAACTGCTCCATCTTAAATATGAGATATAATTGAAATTTATGCAAAATTACATTAATACGTTGAAAGTGCAAATGTTTGGAGAACAATACTGTGGGGTAGGCAGGGAAAGTGTGTTGTTTTGTGAAAGGAATTGTCTCTCTCTTCTTTATTTTTTTTCAAATTTTCAATTTGTTAGGCCCATCCCTTCTCGTCACAGCCCAATTTATGGAGACCCCTAACTGGGAGGAAGGGAGACAAAAAAAGGATGCCTTTCGACATCCTTTTTTTTATTATGTGTAATCAAATTACTGCAATTTGAACATAACTGGCAAAGTGTATCTTGCACGAACTGGCTTACCACTTTGCTTACCAGGCTTCCATGCTGGCATTGATTGAACGACTCTGACAGCCTCTTTGTCCAAACTCTCGTGAACACCTCTGACAACTTGAACGTCAACGATCTTACCGTCCTTGTTAACGACGAATGATACTGTAACACGTCCCTTGATACCAGACTCGGCTGCGATAGTAGGGTACTTGATGTTCTTAGAAAGATACTCCATCAAGGCCTTGTCGCCACCAGGGAAAGAAGGCTTCTCTTCTACGATAGTGAAGATTTCCTCGATTTGCTCCTCTTCAACTGGTTGCTCAACTACAGTTGGGATTTCAACGACAGCGTTTACATCCTCGCCCTTGATTTCTCTTGACTCAACTACCTCCTCGTTCTTAACGATGTTCAACACCTCGTTTACAACGGCTGCTGGTGGTGGTGGTGGTGGTGGCGGTGGAGTATTCTGTTGTACTGTCTGTTGGACAATCTCCTCCTCGAATTCACCTCCGTCAACGGCTGCGATTTCAATCTTCTTTACCTCTGTTTCTGTCCACTCAAAACAGATGTACATAAAAGACAAAGCCAACACCAAACCTAGAAGAACATACGTTGAACGTTTGTTCTCCAAATCTGCTTTGGGTGATTTTTTAATTTCCATCTTATTATGTTATCTAATTATTACTTGTTTTCGCTATGCGATTACAAATGTAAGATAAAAAAATATAAAATGACTTTGTTTGCTATGGTTTTTTTTTAGAAAAAATAAAGATTGTTGCTTTTGTAGAGGGCAATTCCATTTGAGGAAACAAAAATCCCACAAATGCCGAATGGTGGGCGCTTGTGGGACTATAGTATAGTGAGGCTTGCTGACTTGCTTGTGTTTTTAACCAAGTTGATTTGTGAACTTCGGCTAAAAATGTTCAAGTGCCGCTATGGGTATCATATATTTATTTTCCATCCTTTTCCGAGAAAAATGGCGGATGTGGTCGATTAAATCATCGAAAACTTGCCCTGTTGATTTTTCTCGAATTTCGGAACGTTCCAAATTGTTCTCAAAAACCAAGGTGTCGTTGCGGTTGACCTCCATTGGTGCGGTACTCATAAAATAGATACGGTTGTTTTCTTTTTGATAGTATATGGTGGGGTCTTCCACATTGTCTATTTGCTTCTTAATCTCCATAGTGATGACATCCGCTTTGTATAGTTTTCTATATGCCCCATGTAAGATTCCGATATATTCGACATTGGTCACTTCTATCAGATAGTCCGTGTCGGTTCTATACTCAACATCGACAATCGGTGGCTGATAATCGGGGTCCTTTTTGGCTTGTTCTGATCCATATACTTTATAGATTATCGTAGCCACAATGCCCAACCACAATAGAATGAATGGACTTGCGACTAAAAGGATAGGAGAGAAAGATTTTTTACTCATATTCTACCATTATACAATTCTCAAAAATCATATAGGGCTATAAAATATTAGCCCTACATGATATTGGGTGAAATTTAGTTGATGACGGGGAGGTGAGAATGCTCTTTTCCGTAACGGAGCATTTGCTCGGTATATCCTTCGTCGTATTTGACTTTGACATCGATGATTTCGCCGTTTTTGTCCATCTCCGGTTCGTAGATTGGGTTGACGAAACCTTTGTATGGTGCAAGATTTAGTTTCGCATAGCGCTCTTTCACCTCTTTGTGTAGGGTGGAATCAACTTTCACGGCATAGGTCTCTACGAGGTTTTTCGCTCCCTCGAAGTCTCCCTCTGATTTGATGCGTTGGATTTCGGCAAGCAGTTGTCCTACCAAACCTCTCATCTTTTGATAGTCGTTGATGACGACGAATGTCTTTCCGTCTCTCTTCTTGAGTTCGACTACCTTCTCTGCGGCTCCCTTTTCAAGGATCCAACGGGCTATCAACTGTCGGTTGCGCATGTGGGCCTCTTCTATGTCATTGCCTAATTCGATGCGCATGAGTTGCGTCATCAGTCCGTTCATCATATAACTGTAGTATTCAGCCTTGAAAGCCTCTTTGTTAGGCAACAAGCCGAGTTCGACAAGTTTGTCGTCTGCTTCGTAGTAAAGTCCGAATAGGTCGGCGCGTGCCTCTTCGATGGTGGCTCCGTAGGCGCGGAGTGCATCTTGGCTGACGCCCGGGAGCAGTTGGCCGGAACCGTGTCCGAGGCATTCGTGGAGGTCGGTGTGCATATTGCCTGTGATGAATCCGTATTGGTTCATCAAATCGATTTCCGTTTGGCTCCAAACGAACTCTTCTTTAAATCCATTGCCTTTGGCTGCCTTGTCGTATGCATCGGTGATGTTTTCGATGGTCACGGATTTTGAGCCGTGGATCTGTCTAATCCAATTGCTGTTGGGCAGATTGATGCCGATTGGAGTGGCAGGGTAGCAGTCGCCGGCTAAGATGGCCGCCGTGATTACCTTGGCGCTTACGCCCTTCACCTCTGGTTTCTTGAACTCTTTGGCCACTGGTGAATGGTCTTCAAACCATTGTGCGTTTTGGCTGATGACCTCTGTGCGGTGCGTCGCCTCGATATCTTTGAAATTGACGATGGATTCCCAACTTGCCTTCAATCCGAGCGGGTCGCCATAGGTCTCGATGAATCCGTTGACAAAGTCGATGCGAGAGTCTTGGTCTTTTACCCAGAGGATGCTGTAGTCGTCGAAAGTCTTCAAATCGCCTGTTCGGTAAAACTCGATGAGTTTTTGGATGACCGCCTTTTGTTTGTCGTTTTCTGCCACGCTTTCTGCCTGCTCCAACCAGTAGAGGATTTTTTCGATGGCCGCGGTGTACATGCCACCCTCTTTCCAACATTTTTCTGTCAGTTGGCCGTTCTCTTTGGTCAGTTTGCTGTTGAGGCCGTATGAGATTGGTGTGGCGTCGGTTGTGTCGCGCATGGCATCGTAGAAAGCATCGACCTCTTTCTCCGTTACGCCTTCGTAGTAGTTGTTGGCGGAGGTGACGATAAGGTCGGCACCCTCGGCCTGGTTGACGCGCTTGGCGTAGATGGTCGTGTCGAAGATGACAGGAACGATGGCATCGAGCAACTTTTGTTTGTCGTTCCCGTAGGCTGCGAGTGGTAATTGCTCGTTGTTGGTTTGCATGATTGCCTCACGGAAGAATTTCTCTGAAAATTCAGGGCGGAATTTATCCGTTGCGTAATGATGGTGGATACCGTTGGAGAACCATACGCGTTTCAGGTAGGTTTCCAAAGCCTTGAAATCCTTCGAGTTTTTGTCCGGATAACTTTCGTAAATACCTTCGAGGGTTTTACGGATGGTGAGGTTGTATTTGTTGTTTTGGTCGAAGAGGATGTCTCTTCCCTCCAAAGCGGCTTGCGAAAGGAAATAGACCAGTTTCTTTTGCTTGAGGGTCAGTGATTCGAAGCCGGGCACTTTGTAGCGCAGTACCTCGACATCGGCAAATTTGTCAACTGAATAGCAGAATTCATCTTCTGCTGGGAGGCTTGAGTTGTTGTTAATGCCGCCTCCGCATGCGGATAAAAGATATGTCATGGATGATAAAATTAATATTCTCTTCTTCATATATTTAATAATTGTTTTTCATGTCGATGTTCTCCTCCAGGATCCATTTGCCTTTCTTCAGGACGAATGAGTCGTATGTGAAGTCGGGGCCGTAGTAGGAGTAAACTTTGTTGTAGATGGGGTCTGAAGGGACAAGGTGGTCGAATACGATTCGCTTGTTCTTTTCCTCAAGGTTGAGGTTCACCTTCGCATCTGCGCTATATTCAAGGACGAAGCGTTGGAGGGTTCTTCCCTTGGGCTTTATCACGGTTTTGCCGAAATTCGGGCGGCCTTTGCTGTCGAAATCCACCGGTTCGATTACTTTGAACGAACTGGCGGCATTATTTCCGCCCCAACCTAATAGGATGTAGTAGTCGCCTTTGCTGACATGGAGGGCCTTGTAGTAGAGAGCCCCGTACCAGTCGCCTGCCGGAATGCGTTGGCCTGAACCTGGAATGCGAGCTTTGCGTTTAGTTACCAGTCGGTTGACCGCCAACTCTTTTTTTGACTTCTTATATTGGATAAGCCCCCCATAGCCGAATGTCTTGTCGAAGAGAGGGTAGAGCCAAGTGTAGATGCGGATTTTCTTGTCGTCGGAAGTGACCTTGCCGAGGTATTTCAGTTTGTCGAAAGGGTAGTCGAACGACTCCTGTTGTTGGAGCATCTGTGTTAGTTGCGATTCGATTTCCTTGCTGATTAGGGCTTTTAGGGAGTCGTCCTCCGATGCTTTTAGCGAATCGAAAAGTCGTGCGACCGTCTCCTCCTTTTGCGCTAAATCTGTTTGTGCGAAGGCACATAGAGGCCAAAGGAGTAAGAGTAATGTTCCGATGATCGTTTTCTTTGTCATACGCTATATGATTGTTTTATGCAAAATACGGAAATTTTAGGCAGAATTGGTGTTCAGATTGGTTATAAAATGTGTAGGAAATGGTAAGTTTGGTTAAAAAGTAGGCGTTTGTGTATTCGTAGGTATGTAAAAAGGGCCGTCTAACGATGTTAGACCGCCCTTGTGATGTCACCACAACCGCCGAACGGAGGTGGGTTGTTAATACTCGAGTGAAATTTTGTTTTCTTCTGCCATTCTGCGGATGTTCAACAATGCATAGCGCATGCGGCCGAGTGCCGTATTGATGCTTACACCTGTAGTGTCTGCGATTTCCTTGAACGAGAGGTTTTCGAAATATCTCATCTTCAATACCTCTTTTTGGCTGTCAGGCAAATGCTCCATCAACTTCACGATGTCGGCAAATACTTGCTCGCGGACCATATCGTCTTCGATGCTTTCATCGTAGAGTTTGCAGTCGTTGAAGAGGTCAATCTCTGAATCCTCGTTCGAAATCGTGTTCTCGCTTCTGTCTCTTCGGAAGAAGTCGATGATTAAGTTGTGGGAGATACGCATGATCCAGGCAATGAACTTCCCCTTCTCCGTGTATCGGCCTTGCTTGATCGTCGTAATCGCTTTGATGAACGTCTCTTGGAAGAGGTCGTTTGCAAGATCTCTGTCCTTGACGGCAAGGTAAATGTAAGAAAACACTTTGTTTTTATGCCTCGTAAGCAGAAGGTCAAATGCTTCGTTTACATCTTTGGCATACAATTCAACCAACTCTTCGTCGGTCAAAGTCTCTAAAGCTTCCATTTCCTTTTTTGTTTAAATGTTCAAAAAAGTAAGTGTCCGTCTATAGGCTATCGTGTTTTAAGTTAGTAATCATGTTTGTTTTTTAGAACGTGGCCAGAAAAATCGTTTGAACGACTCTCTCGTCTTGTCCTGTGCAAATATATGACTTTTTAATTTTGAAATTCATCCGTTTTTTTCGTTTTTTTACTCGTTTATGTCGTAGAACATAAAAAACGGGGCTTTTTTGTCGGCCTTGAGCCAAGCAGGAAGCCCTACGTATTTTCATTTTCTGTTTCTTTTTGAATCATTGTGTCTAAAAATTTGGTGTTTTGCAAAAATATTGTACATTCGCATTAAATATTGATAATTGCGGCAACCGTAATAATTCGTGGGTGTTCGCAGTTTGAATTATTATGTAGGAAGCTTATGGGGAAGCAAGTCATAGTCTATTCTACAATAGTAAAAGCAGATTAATATTCTTTTGATAATTCACATGGGTGTTTGGCTCTGTGTCTGTTTGTTTGTTGCACCATGTCTTTTTAAGTCATGTTGACCATTGATGAATAAGAGAAGATGGTTTCGTTTGCAATGCACATACGGGTATCCTATGGCAAGTATCCGAGAATATAGAATCGGACTTTAATTGGCGTGGTGTCCGTTTACGGTGGCTTATCTGTTTTGAATGTGTCTGCCGATTGGACGGAATCAAGTTGCTTTATGAATAACTTAAGGTGACCTCCTATTTGCGGGGGGTATAGTGATATAATAATTTCTATAAACAATTTTAAACGGTTAATAATGAAAACGTACTTTGTTAGTTTCTTTTTTTTGACGCTGATAGTAGCGTGTGGTGAACAACATTCCAATCAACCAAGCGAAGTCGCACAAAGTTCAAGGGCAGTAATTAATCAACAACGGCAAGTCTCTTTCCCAAATTCAAGTAGTCCCAATGCCGAAATAGTAGAGGATGAGGCAGAGATTGAGGAAGACTCGGACTCTGATTTCGAGGATATGGAAGAGGAGCGATCTCCCGAAGAATCAGACGTTTTGGCTCTTTATAACGTGTGTAAAGCGAACTTTAAAAATACAATGCTTGCAGACATTCAGAAGATAGAGGATTCTGATGAACAGGAGTTTAACTTAGCCGACTTTATGTCGTCAGATGCCAGACTGCACGATGTTCGTGGCAAAGTCTCCAATGTGGTCGTTTACCGAATAAAAACCGATTCTGTGTATAATTACAAAGAAGAAGATTGGGGTCTTAAAGACGAACGTGTCTTTTCGTATATGACTGAGCATTGTGCTTTTGAGGATTACGTGCCGATTACTACCTTTTCATTTGATTTAAATGGTAAAGCCATATATATGCCCCTTGTTGATCAAGGAAGCAATTGGGTGACTTGGGTCTCAAAACGAAATGACGCTGGACAACTGGTGTCGTTTGTTTTGGACGAAAAATACGGGTATGGTGCTGATATCACTTTCTGGTACGGGAGAAATGGCATGTTGGACTCAATGGATTATAGGGGAATGACTCACGATTTGACAACTTACAAGTATGATAACTTATTGAATCTTGTGTCGTCACATTCGAAGTGGTCGGGAAGCAGTGAAACGCAAGGCGACGATTATGTAAGTTATAAGATTGCCAAGCGCGACCGTTTCGGGAATTGGATAAAGCGTTATAAAAATATAACGAAAGAAGATCGCTCCGAGGGTGAATACCACGTTTTTCTTAATTATGAAATAGAATATCGAAAAATTCAGTATCGGGATGAATAGGAGTAGAAGGGCTTCGTTCACGGAAAGGAATGGACAATGACTATCCAAGTTTGGGTAAGACATTGTCCATTCTCCTAAAACCTTTGAAATGCGTTAAGGTAAATATGGCTTCAATTATATCTTTGCGGATTCATCTGTGAAACAGAAGTCATCCTCTATTCTGAACCCGCGTAGGAACTCTTCTATGGTCAATCGTTTCTTGCCCGGGATTTGGAGTTCTTTCACCCGGAGAAATCCATCTGCGGTGGCTATGTCAAGGTACTTCTTGTTGTCTGTCTTGATGCTTCCTGGCTTGAGTTGATGTGCTGCTTCGATGCACTCTGTCTCGTATATTTTAGTGGACAGTTCCTCTTTGCCCGTGTTGAGCGTACACCAAGCGGCAGGGTACGGCGATAGACCTCTGACGAGGTTGTGTACCTCTTGCGAAGTGCGGTTGAAATCGATTTTGCAAGTCTCCTTGAAAATCTTTGGGGCGGGTTTGAGTTCTGACTCCGATTGGAAAAGTTCCTCTTGGGGTTTGGGCTTGACTGTGCCTGCGATGATGGCATTGACCGTTTCCAAGATGAGGTCGCAACCTTTGTACATCAATTTGTCGTGTATGGTGCCGGCGTTGTCCGAGTCGAGGATGGGAACCCTCTCTTGTTGGATGATTTTGCCTGTGTCGATCTCGTGGGTGAGGAAGAAGGTCGTCACACCCGTCTCCTTTTCACCATTGATGACGGCCCAGTTGATAGGCGCTGCTCCACGATATTGAGGCAAGAGAGAGGCATGGAGGTTGAATGTACCCAACTTAGGCATCCCCCAAACTACTTCGGGCAACATGCGGAAGGCTACGACAATCTGAAGGTCGGCCTCCAAGGAGCGCAATTCGTCAACGAACTGCTCGTCTTTCAATTTCTCGGGTTGCAACAATCGAAGGCCTTGCTCCAATGCGTAGTTCTTCACTGGCGAGAATTGGATTTTGTGTCCTCTTCCTGCTGGTTTGTCGGGCATTGTGATGACGCCGACGATGTTGAATCCGTTTTCGTGCAATGCTTTCAATGGCTCGACAGCAAAGTCGGGCGTTCCCATATATACGATTTTCAAATCTTTCTTATCCATTGTCTTTTACTTTTCTGTGAAACCCCTTTCTTGAAGGTGTTCTACCATATTATATAAGGTATCTGCGATTGTCAGACCCCCACATTAGTTTTGTACGGAGCGTGTTGAAGAAGTCGTTGTTCTCGCGCTTGATGGACTTCACGCTGAACGACGCCTTTTTGATGGTGAGTTTCGTCTTGTTCTCAAACACGTTGTTTCGACCATCGAGGGCGATGAGGAAGTGCTTGTTCCTACTCTCCACCTGAAGTTCTATTTCCCAGTCGTCCGGAATGATGAGTGGCCTGACGTTGAGGCTGTGGGGAGCGACTGGCGTGATGATGAGACTGTTGGATTGCGGCACGATGATAGGGCCTCCAACGCTCAATGAGTAGGCGGTCGAACCGGTTGAGGTGGCCACCAACAATCCGTCGGCTTGGTAGGAGTTGAGGAATTTCCCGTTCACCCAAGAGTGTATGGTAATCATCGAGGAGGAGTCCTGCTTCAATACGGCAATCTCGTTGAGCGCGTAGTTGAAGTCGGTGTAAGCCTTGTCTGGCGTGTGCAGGCGGAGCAGGGTGCGGTCCTCTATTTTGTATTGCCCGTTGACGATTTCAGAAACGGCCGCATTGATGTCGTCTCCGTGGACGTCGGCAAGGAAGCCCAGACGACCTGCGTTGATACCTAAAATCGGAATCTCCTTCTTTCCAATTTTTGCAGAACTGCGGATGAATGTTCCGTCGCCACCGACGCTGAAAGCGATGTCGGCATCGAAATCATCTCCTTCTTTGATTATTTTGGTGGCAAAAGAGGTGTCGAACCCAGAATCGGACATATATTGTGCGAAATCTTTTTCAATGGTGATGTCACGACAATCGTTTTCCCTGAGAGCATAGACGATGCTCATCGTGTAGTTGGCGATGTCCTTTCTGAATTTGTTTCCGAAAATGACGAATTTCATACGCATAAAAATTTTAGCAAAGGTAGCGAAAAAAGTGGAGACGTGAAAATTTGATTTTTGAGATTTAAAAAGAGTGAAAAAGCCTGAGGGAAAGAGGCTCTGTGTGTTTGTGCGGCAACGCAATGTCGTAAAAAGAGAGTATCTTTGCAGCCTGTAAAAACGAAAGAAGATGAGACGTCAGATAGATATGCTGAATGGCCCCTTGCTGGGCAAGATGTTGATGTTTGCTTTGCCGATAGCGGCGAGCAGCATTCTACAGCAGTTGTTCAACTCGGTGGATGTGGCCGTGGTAGGAAAATTCGCTACACCTCAAGCGTTGGCGGCTGTGGGGAGCAACGGCTCGCTCATCAATTTGATGATTAATTTGTTCGTCGGCATTTCTGTCGGTGCCAATGTGGTTATATCCCGGTATGTGGGCCGTCGTGACGATGGGGGCGTTAAGCGTGCGGTCTCTACGGCAATATCCGTTTCCCTGGTCAGTGGCGTCGTTTTGCTTGTTTTCGGATTGCTGACGGCACGGGTAATTTTGGAGGCTATGGATACGCCTGCCGATGTTATAGACTTGTCCGCTCTCTATTTGCGCGTCTATTTCTTAGGTATGCCCGCCATTATGTTGTTCAATTTCACCTCTTCCATATTCAGAAGTGTAGGCGATACGCGTCGTCCGCTCTATTGTTTGGCGGCTGGAGGCGTCGTCAATGTGATAGTCAATCTGGTATTGGTCATCTTTTTCCACCTTGATGTGTTGGGTGTTGCGATAGGAACCGTGTTGGGAAATGTCATTGCGGCTACGTTGGCGTTGCGCCTTTTGTGTAGAGAGACGGGGCCTCTTCGTCTGCAGTGGGCGGAGGTGCAGTTTTTCCGCAAGGAGTTGTCGCATATGTTAAAGATTGGAATTCCAGCGGGCGTGCAAGGTATGGTATTCTCTTTTGCCAATGTCTTTATCCAGACCACAATCAATGGCTATGGGGCTATGGCGGTGGCCGGATCATCTGCGGCGCTCAATTACGAGCATTATTGCTATTTTGTGATAGCGGCTTTCGGAAGTGCGGCGACAACCTTCACGGGGCAGAATTATGGGGCGAAGCAGGGCGCGCGGTGTCGTGTCGTTTTTCGCCACGCTTTGTGGATGAGTGTTTTAGGGTGCGGTTTGTTGAACTTGTTTTTCGTGTGGCAGAAGCATTGGGCGATTGGCCTTTTCACCTCCGATCCGGAAGTGATGGAATTTGCCTTTATACGATTGGAGACCGTCCTTTTCTGGCAGTGGATTGCGTGCAGTTATGAAATATCTTCGGCCTCTTTGCGTGGCCTCGGTTACTCCATGTTGCCTGCGGTATTGACCATTTTCGGTACTTGCGTTCTGCGTCTTGGGTGGATCTTCTTCTATTGTCCGTCGCATCCTGGGTTTCAGAACTTGATGGTTGTCTATCCGATTTCTTGGGTTTTGACCGGGGTGATGGTTGTGGTGGCGCACTATATAGTATTCCGTCATAAAATTAGTATAGACTGAATTTGTTTGCTTCCCCCAGAATTTTGAAATGCGTAGGGTGAAATTCTTGTTCGGAATATAGTGTGGGGGGAGCGTCTGGGTGATGAAAGAAGGGGGAGAGTCGTAAACAAAAAAAAGGGGGACGAATTCGTCTCCCTTTTTTGAAAATCCGAAAAGTGGATTATTTCTTTCTGTTACCGTAACGGCTAAGGAACTTATCAACACGACCAGCTGTGTCAACCATCTTTGCCTTGCCAGTGAAGAATGGGTGAGATGAACTAGAGATTTCAAGCTTAACCAATGGCAAAGTCTCGCCGTCGATTTCGATAGTGTCCTTAGTGTTCACTGTAGAACGAGTGATAAATACGTCACCGTTAGAAAGGTCCTTGAATGCTACAGGACGGTAATTTTCTGGATGAATGTCTTTCTTCATTTCAATCTATGTTATTGTTGTTTTTTACTATTTTTATTTGTTTTGGTAACCTTTTTGTGTAATTGCGATGCAAAATTATATAAAAAATTTGTACTGAAAAACATTCTTTCTAATTTTGTCATCGAAAAATAATCAACAATTTGATTCTTTCTCACAATAATGATGTTTTCGGGTTTATTTTTATTAATTTTGAACGAGTTTTAATGCTTGGCCTCTTGGACGATGGGTGTGGTGTAGAGAAAAACTTGAAAGAGAGAAGGTTGAATAGACGAACGGTTTTAAGTAGGTAGTTGAACTCCTTTTCGTCGAATAAGGGTCAAGGTCTAAAGTTTTAAGTTTATGCGTATATTAAAATTATTTGTATTAATATTTGTATCGATGTCATTTATGGCTGCAAGTGCACAGGAACAAGAGAAGATGGTTGTTTTGACCACCGAGTTCGGAACGATGAAGATTAAGTTGTATAACGAAACTCCTCAACACAGGGACAATTTCTTGAAGTTGGTGAAGGAAGGATTTTATAACGACCTGCTTTTCCACCGAATCATCAGTAATTTTATGATACAAGGAGGAGACCCGGAGTCAAAGAATGCTCCTGCTTCTAAGCGTTTGGGTGCTGGCGATGTGGGTTACACTATCCCTGCTGAGTTCGTTTACCCTAAGTATTATCACAAGAAGGGTGCTTTGGCTGCTGCGAGACAGGGAGACCAGGTTAATCCTCAAAAGCGTTCTTCGGGTTGTCAATTCTATATTGTGCAAGGTAAGAAGTACTCAGATGCAGAGTTGGACAAGTTGGAGATAATGATGCAACGCAAGGTGCAGGAAGCCCGTTTCTTCGAAATCGTAAAGGAGAAGACGCCTGAGATTAAGAAACTCAGAATGGCTAAGGATTCGGTTGGCCTTCAAGCTTTGCAGATGTCTATTGACGAGCAAATCAAGGCTGAGTTCGCAGACAAAAACATTGGTTTGACTCCAGAAATGCGCAACGATTACGCTACTATCGGCGGAACTCCTTTCTTGGACAACGATTATACTGTCTTCGGTGAAGTTGTCGAAGGCTTGGATATCATTGATAAAATCGCTGAGGTGGAGACAATGCCTGGCGATCGTCCAAAGAATGATCTCAAGATGAAAATTGAAATTGTAGAATAAAATAGGAGATGCGAGGCGGAGTTTTTTCCGCCTCGTGTTTTGTTTGCAGGTTATGGTATAAGTTCCGTGTGAAACGGGAATGTCGTTTTTCTTTAGGAGAAGAAGATTGATTTAACTAAATATTTAAAGTATAAAATGAAGGCGGTTTCGATCGTGCGCACTAAGCATAATGCGCGTAGGGCCTTGCTGGTCCAATATTTCTTGATGGGATTGGTATTTTCGTCGTTGTTGTCCCGTCATCCAGGAATCATAGATATATATGGAATGTCGATGGCTCAGTTGAGTCTGACCATGTTCTTCATGTCCATCGGCTCTGCGTTGGTCATGCCTTTCTATGGCTATTTGCAGGGGAAGTATGGCTGTAAGCGATTGTCGGGAATGGGCTATGTCTATATGTCCATGATGCCATTCTTGGCCGTGATGCCCAATATCATCGTGCTCTATGTATATTGTATGTTGTATGGCGCCATGGTGGCCATTACGGATGTCTCCATTAACGGAAATTCCATTATTGTGGAGCATGCCTATAAACGTCCGATTATCGCAATGTTCCATGCCCTTTTCTATGTGGGTATGTGTGCGGGTGCGTCTTTGGGCATTCTTTTCATGTCGTTGGGAGTCTCCGTATTCTTCCATCTGTTGACTATCTCCGTCTGTGCGCTTGGCACTTTTTATTACATCCGTTCTTTCTTCTTGAAAGAGACCCCGTCCAAGGATAACCGTTCTGGTGGCTTCCGATTCTTGTTGCCTAAGGGCATCTTGCTTCTGATTGCCTTCATTGCCCTTTTCGGCCGTATTGTCGAAGGTGGAGTCTCCGATTGGAGTACAGTTTATATGAAGAGCGTCATTGAGTTTTCGGAGAATATGGCGCCTGCAGGCTTGGCCATCTATTCCGCTTTTATGGCTTTCGGTCGCTTTTTCGGAGATTCGGTTCGACGCCGTTATTCGTCACCGACCATCTTGTTGGGCAGTTGCGCCATTACGGCTCTCGGTTTGATCATGCTTGTGTCAAGTTTGATGCCGTGGCTATCGATTGCCGGCTTGCTTGTTTCCGGTTTGGGCCTTTCGTGCCTTGTGCCTGTAATCTATAGCATGGCGGGCGACCAGAAAGAGGTTACACCTGCCATGGGGTTGGCGATGGTCAACACCGTCAGCGGAACAGGCTTTTTGTTCGGTCCGTTTGTTATCGGTCTCATTGCCGATGCCTCTTCGATGAGAGTATCCTTCCTTTATGTGTTGGGGCTTGTCATCGGCATGATGATCTTGACCTCCATTTTACGCTCTAAGAAAAAAGTTGAGGGAGCGTGACATCCATTCCTTTGATGGAGGAATAGACGGCTTCTATATAATAATAGGTGAACACGAGTCCCAAGGCAAGTTTCGCTCCGGTGGAAAGGATGAATCCGATGAACGAGCCGACGCCGGAAGAAAGGGCGCCTTTCGTGTCCTTTCCGTCGATTAATTCACCGATGACGGCGCCAACGAAGGGCCCGATGATGAATCCGAACGGGATAGGGGCGATGATTCCGACGACAAGTCCGATGATGCTGCCCCATACGCCCTTTTTGCTGCCTCCGAATTGCTTGGTGCACCAAGCGGGCACGAAGAAGTCGAGGAGGAATACCACCACGCAAGCGATGAAGGTGAGGATGAGAAATTCGTAGGAATATTCGACTTTTGAAGTGAAATGCACTAATAAAAGTCCGAGGTAACTGCAGGGGCCGCCGGGAATGCCGGGAACGACCGTTCCAATGAGCCCGATGACCATCAATAAGCCGGCTGCGATAAAAAGAAAGATGTCCATAATTTTGTCAAAATTTAGTTGTTTCGATATAGGAAGCGAGCCTTCCGTTGTCGTTGTAAAGATAGTTATAAATTCAAAAAGAGAGTAGGGCGTGAAACTTTATTAATGTTTTTTACGGGTTGTTGAAAATAATTTGGTTGATTGGTGCTTATTCCGAAAGTTTTTATAAATTTGCACGTATAACTCTTGCATCGTAACAGCAAAAAGAGCTAAAGATAACAAAATGTGGAAAGGCTTCCGCTGCCCGAGAAACAAGGATTGGCAGGAAGTTTTCTTTATTAAAAATAGAAAAACTAATGGACATACTTGATCAGAAGGATTCTCAACAAGTGCAAGGTGAGGTTAATGACCAATTGGATGGTCTCGGTGAGATGATTATTGCAGGGTCTGAAGAGGACACCGATGTGAATGTGGAAGTTGAAGATTTCAGCTCTTTGTCGATGCCTGAACTTGTCGCCAAGGCAAAAGCCTTAACTGCAGGTGAAATTGAGGAGTATGCTCCGTTGAAGGCCAGTTTGGATTCTATCAAACACCTTTTCTACAGACAATTGAAGGTCAACAACGACGAGGCCAAGAAGAAATTCTTGGAGGAGGGCGGTTTGGAAGAGGATTTCAAGGCGCAAGAAGAGCCGTTGGAGGCTGAATTGAAACAAACCCTTTCTGCTTTCAAAGAGAAGAGAAATGCGGAGTTGCAGCGTATAGAGAAGGAAAAGGCGGATAATCTTGCCGCTAAAAATCGTATCTTGGATGAATTGAAGGATTTGATTGCCAATGCAGAGGACTTTGGCAAGAAGTTCCAAGTTTTCCAAAAGTTGCGTCAAGAGTGGAAGAGCATAGGCCAAGTGCCTGCTTCTGAAGTTTCTGGACTTTGGAAGAATTACCAAATGTGTGTAGAACAGTTCTACGATAATTTAAAGATAAACAACGAGTTGCGTGATTTGGATTTCAAGAAGAACTTGGAAGCCAAAACGAGTTTGTGTGAGCAAGCCGAGGCATTGGCAGAGGCGGCTGATGTGATTGGCGCCTTCAAGAAATTGCAGATGCTTCACGAGGAGTGGCGTGAGATCGGACCCGTTTCAAAAGAGAGCAGAGAGTCTATTTGGAACCGTTTCAAGAACGCTTCAACCGTTGTCAACAAACGTCACCATGACCATTTCGACGCTTTGCGCGAGGAGGAGTTGAACAACTTGGCCAAGAAGACCGTTCTTTGTGAGAAGGTCGAGGCCGTTGACATTGAGGCTCTTTCTACTTATAAGGAGTGGCAAGATCAGTCGGATGCGATTGTCGAGATTCAAGGTGAGTGGAAAAAGATTGGATTTGCCCCTAAGAAGAACAACGTAGCCATCTATGAGCGCTTCCGTTCGGCATGTGATAGATTCTTCGATGCCAAGAATGAGTTTTACAAGAGTTCAAAGGATAAGTTGGCTGCCAATTTGGAGAAGAAAATTGCTTTCTGTGAAAAGGCCGAGGCTTTGAAGGAGAGCGATGATTGGAAGGGCGTAACAGATAAGTTGGTTCAGTTGCAGAAGGAATGGAAGACCATCGGCGCTGTGCCTAAGAAACATTCTGATGCTGTTTGGAAGCGTTTTGTTGCTGCATGTGACTACTTCTTCGAAAGAAGAAACAAGCAGCAGAAAGCAATGAAGAACGATCAGGAGGACAATATGAAGAAGAAGAAGGACTTGATCGCCCAGATCAAGGCACTTCAAATCGGAGATGACCATAATGCAGCTTATAAGGCTTTGAAAGGCTTGATTGCAGAGTGGAACGAAGTTGGTCATGTCCCATTCAAAGATAAGGACAAGGTATATAAAGAGTACAAGGCAGCGATAGACGAGAAGTTCGACAAGTTGAACTTGGATCAAGCGGCTAAGCGTATGGATGTATTCAAGTCTAATCTTGAGGAGATGGCCGAGAAGGGACAACAGAAACTTCTTAGCGAACGTAAGCGTTTGGTAAAGTTGTATGACACGTTGTCTGCTGATATCACAACCGCAGAAAATAACATCGGATTCTTCTCTAATTCTAAGAATGCCACAAGTCTCATTAAGGAGATGGAACGCAAGATCGAAAAGTTGAAGGAGGAGAAAAAACTTGTGCTTGAGAAAATCAAGATGTTAGAAGATACAGTTAAATGAGATATGTAGTGGGGGATGTCCGTTGGACATCCCATCTGCACATCGAAGATGTTGACCTGTATTTGTCTGGTTGTCAGTGATGACATAGCGTAGAAAATAAAAATACATTACATAAATTACTATTAATTTAAAAGAGTGAATAAAAGATGAAACCTTTTGACGAAAATTGGCAACAGGATTCCGGGAGGAATTTCAGTGCCGACCGAGATGGTGAAAATTCAGGTGAGAAGAAAAGCTTCAATCCTAATTTTACAAGTGATAACAGATTGAACGGTGGCGTAAAGCGTCCAAGAAAAAGAATTAGTGAGACAAGGTTCAATGTGGAGAACGATTATTCCAATAGACCTAATTATCGCTCAAACAATGGTGATTACCAGCCACGCCGCAACAATCAAGACGGTGTAGAGGGTGGTTACAGCAATAATCGTGGTGGTTACAATAACAACCGTGGCGGAGGTTACAACAACAACCGTGGCGGAGGTTACAACAACAACCGTGGTGGCTATAACAACAACCGTGGTGGCTACAACAACAATGGCGGTGGCTACAACAATAATGGCGGAGGTTACAATAACAACGGCGGTTATAATAATAATCGTGGTGGTTATAATAACAACGGCGGCTACAACAACGGTGGTTATAACAACAACGGCGAAGGCGGTTATAACAACGAGGGCGGCTATAATAACAACGGCGGCTACAACAATCGTCGTCCAGGCGGCAACAATAACCACAGACCAAATAACTTCAACAACCGTAACAACAATGGCGGATTTAACCGCGGTAACAACAATCGTGGAGGTAATCAAAAGCCTAAGGCTCCAAAATACAATCCACAAAGACAAATTGAATACCGCTCTATCGTGGTTGACCCTAACGAGCCAATCCGTTTGAACAAGTTCTTGGCTAATGCGGGTGTTTGCTCAAGACGTGAGGCTGATGAGTTGATCCAAGCCGGTGTGGTTTCTGTAAACGACGTTATCGTTTGCGAACTCGGTACTAAGATACTTCGTGGCGACAAGGTGATGATCCACGACCAATTGGTGGCTCCTGACAAGAAGGTTTACATCCTTTTGAACAAGCCAAAGGATTGTGTTACAACAAGCGATGATCCATACGCAAAATTGACGGTTATGGATTTGGTGAAGAACGCTTGTAACGAGCGTATCTACCCTGTAGGTCGTTTGGATAGAAACACAACGGGTGTGCTTTTGTTGACTAATGACGGTGATTTGGCCGCTAAGTTGACTCATCCTAAGTATAACAAGAAGAAGATTTATCAAGTTGCTTTGGATAAGCCTTTGGAACAAGAGCATTTCGACCAATTGTTGGAGGGAGTTACCTTGGAAGATGGTGAAATCAAGGTGGATGCTTTGAACTTTATCGATGAGGCTGATACGAAGAAGGTGGGCGTTGAGATCCACTCTGGTAGAAACCGTATCGTTCGTCGTATTTTCGAGCACGTTGGTTATCGTGTGACTCGTCTTGACCGTGTTTATTTTGCAGGTCTTACCAAGAAGAACTTGCGTAGAGGTCAATGGCGTTTCTTGACAGAGAAAGAGGTGAATATGCTTCGTATGGGTGCTTTCGAGTAATTCATATAGGGCTTGAATGATAAAAGGCGGAGGTCGTTGACTTCCGCCTTTTTCGTAGCATTAAAAAAGGATGGTTATTGGTCGTCCTTCTTGTAGTGGAATCCCAATTCACTAAATAATTATCTGCGACGCTCCCCTATAACGAGGCCTTTCGTCTCTTGGGAAAGATCGACGTCAAAAGCAGTGCCATCTACGATGAAGTGGTATTCCCGGGCGGAAATGCCGGTAATCTTCGTTTCTATGTCATAAGGACAAACACAATCGCAACTAATTTCAGAGTATGCTTCGTATGCGTTGATTTCTATGCCTGTTGACGTTAGTTTTGTAATGCTGCTTAAATTGGTAGGGCAGCAGTTTAATTCTACATTTTTGGAGGTGATGGTTCCTTCTCCGGCTGCAAGGTCGAATTCGTAAGTCACCAATGTGTCTTCTATCTCTCCATTTCTAAGTCCGTTTGATTTGCAACCTGACGAGTTAGAAAAGTAGCCTTTGATCTCTTCTTGTGGCTCTTTGGACGTTGAATTGTTGCTGTCGTCTTTGTCGCAGGCAACAAATGCGATAGCGGATAGAGCAGTCACTATCCCGCAAAAAATCATTTTCTTAACCATTGTATATAAGTTTTTTTTGTTGTTTTTAAATTCTGTTGTCTCAAAATTCATTAGGAGGCAACGTGACCTTCATTTCTAATGGAAACGTTTTTTTTTGTTGTATCAAATTTATGTAATATTTTACAGTTAACCTATTGTTTTGAAAGAAAAAGTTGTGCTTTGGGCCTCCTGAAATTACCCTTGTCCTATTTTGTTTCTCTCTTTCTATGTGGATAATTTGAAAATCTATGTGGACAAATTGCAAAAAACGCCCATTCCATCGAAAAATCCACATTGTTTTTCGAATATTGAACATCGTTCTTCCTTTTTCTGCTTAAAATTGCAATGTGGTTGAGAGACAAACAATCTCCAATCCATTTTAGATTTGACCCTATTATATAAATATACTATATCCAAAACCTTTTCTAATACCTGTATTGAAAGACACACACGGTGTTTTTTAAACACCAAAAAAGCTTCGAAAGTGATTTCGGAGCTTTTTTTGTTTAGGTAATTTTCAGGACCATAGGGGCAACCATCTTGTCGCAGTCGGCGAATCTAAGGGCGCGAACTTCATTAACGAACGGAGACGGGCCGTATTCTCGTTTTAAGACACTGCGGGCCATACTGCCGTTGTAGTGCCTACAGCGAGGAAGAGAATCGTTACTACAGCCACAATCGGTCGAAGTGTTTGTGGTGTCGTATTGGGAGAATAAAGGTGCAAACCAAGGCTTTTACCCTAATCGTTTCTCTTCGCGTCAACGCTAAGGAGCGTTTCTTGTTTACGTATGCCAACAAAAAAAAGGACCGCCAACTTAACTGGCAGTCCTTTGCTAATCGTATTCTCTCTCTTATTGATTTATGATCGTTCCGCTTGTCTCTTGGCTCAAGTCGATGTCAAAAGAATTCGTGTTTTCAGGATCAGTAATAGTAACATGATACTTTTGGGCAGAAACGCCAGAGATTTGGCTTGTTATATCGAACGTACACAAGCACTTGCAAAACTCATCTCCTGTCTCTATTAATTCAATGTTGATGTTGTCTCCGTCGATAGATACTTCTGAAACTGCTTTTCCGCAGCAATTGAATAGGCGATTGACAGCAGTAATTGTACCAACGCGCTTCTCCATATCAAAAGAGTAAGTAGCAATGGTGTCATTGTTTATTCTTACTGATCTTAGACCATCCTCTTCTTCTTCAAATGCATCATTTTTGCAAGCACTTCTTGAATGGAACGTTCCGTTCAACTCTTCTGATTCTTCTTTGATGATAAATCCATAGGAATGAATAGTAAGATCTAGGTCGAATGAATTGATAGAGATTCCTTCTTTCGTGAATACGCTAATGTTGTATTTCTTAGCATCAAGTCCTGTGAATTTGTAGGTGAAGTCTCGATAAAGAGGGGCTCCGCAAACGGTATTGTCAGGAGTGTCGTCAGAAAGCGTGATTTTAATAGAGTCGTTCTTGAAGTCGAATGTGCTACTGTATTTCGCATTAGGGCATGATGGCCGAAAGACATCCAACAATTGGAGAGTTCCCTCTTTCTTCTGCATGTCGAAAGAGTAGGATGCCATAGTGTCTTTATTTACAGCATTCTCTCTTGGGTCGCTTGTGTCAACCAAACTACCCTCCACCTTCACATTGTTTGAGGAATCTCCACCGTTGTTGTCGTCGTCATCGTCCTCACAGGCAACAAAAGAAAACGCAGCCATCAATGATGCTATGCCGCAAAGTAATAATTTCTTATTCATAATGATTCGTGTTTTAAATTAGATTATTTGATGAATGAACAAGAATTTTATTCTTCTCACCCAATGTTTTATTATTCCTTGATGATAACGCCAGAAGTACTTTTGCTCAAGTCGATATTGAAGGATTGGCCTTCTATTTTTCCAAAAGTAATTTCATATTCTTTCGCCTCAATACCTGTAAATTGGCTTGTGATGTCATATCTACAAATGCAGTTGGCGTGTAATTCTATAGTGTCGCCATCTTCTGTGATGTAGATAGGGTATTTAGTGGTTGGCATTATTGTTATGGCGTTTCCTTGAACGGAAATTTCGGCTGAATGTGTAGTTTCACATTCGTCAGTATAATTGACGATTGTGATGGTTCCTGTATTCTTTTCCAAATCAAAATCATAGGTTAAAATCGTGTCTTTGCCGAGCGCATCTCCCGATCGCAGGCCACTGCCCTTGCAATCGCTGCTACTAAGGAAAGACCCTGTTAATGTCTCTTTTTTTTCGTTCTTTTCTCCCGCATTGTTGTTGTCGTCGTCGTCCTCGCAAGCGACAAAGGAGAGTGCAGCCATAGATGCCAAGCCGCATAGCAATAATTTTTTGTTCATGATGATAAATTTTTAGTTTGTAACCCTATTGTGAAAATTAAAATTGGAAACGTTTAAGTTCTAATTTGTAAGCAAAGATAGCGAAAAATTTTTCATGTGCAAATATATTTGGGGGAGAATGAACAGGAAGTTTTTGGGAAAGAAGAAGAAGGTGGTGTCGGGGATATAATTGAATGTGTGGGTGGCTTTTGAAATCGGCAGAGAGGGTTAAGATTAGTAATGAAACAATACGAGAAAAAAATTGTATGCAAGAGCAAGATTGGTCTCGATGAGGGGGCGGCTTATAGATACCCGAACGGGTATCGTGTCAAAAAATAGATTCGTTTAGAGGTAAAAATGCCCCAAAAAGGAGATGTTGATACCCGAACGGGTATCTTGTTTTTTCTTGCTTATTGTAATTGTTGATTGTTTTAATAGTTTTTGATCAAGTGTAATGGCATTTTGATACCCGAACGGGTACTAAAAATAAAAAAAAGAAAAATAGGATGGAAAATAAAGAAAAATTTCGCTATTTTTGCGATGGAAAAATGCACATTTTTTCAAGCGATTTTTGATGTTTTTGCATTTTTTTTAGTCTTAAGGGTCTGCAAAACTGCGACTTGCATTTTTTGCGGTCGCAGACCAACTTCCATTAAAACAAGGATTAAGACATTAAGAAATCTAGTATCATAATTTTTTTTTAAATTGTCGCAGACCAACTTCCATTAAAACAAGGATTAAGACCTTGAAGACATATTGCCAAAATGGTTTCTTCAAAGTCGCAGACCAACTTCCATTAAAACAAGGATTAAGACTAACTCCAACTTTATAGGTCTCAGGGCTTAGTCCGACTGCGTCGCAGACCAACTTCCATTAAAACAAGGATTAAGACTTTTCTATTAGTTCGACGTATTTTTTTTTTTAAAATTGAAGTCGCAGACCAACTTCCATTAAAACAAGGATTAAGACTGATTGGCTGTTTCTAAATAATGCTTTTGTTTCCATGTCGCAGACCAACTTCCATTAAAACAAGGATTAAGACTCCCACGCATATGCGTAAGGATTTGTTTCGCTCTCATTTGTCGCAGACCAACTTCCATTAAAACAAGGATTGGGGCATTGTTAGAGACGCCCCATGGGGACGTCTCTACGGGGGAGGTTTTTTCCCGACATTTTTGACAAAAAAACGCAATCTCTTTTTATTTCTCTCTTTTTTTTTATAAACTTGCATCGAAATTACTATCTGGTCGTATTGCATTGGTGTGGTACGACGAATTGTATTTGAAGAACAACTAAAACTCAGAATAGAATGATTAAAAAAGTAATCAAGGCTATGGCCTTTTGGACTATGGCTTCTTTAGCGACGGTCGCTTCGGCCGCTCCTACAACTTGCCTCAATGGCAAATTGAAGGGATTTGGAGCAACACCTCCTATTCACGTGGAGGGAAATAAACTTGTGGATGATTGTGGACATCAAGTCGTACTCCATGGTGTGATGGATACGCCGAATGGTTATTTCAATGGTAATTTCAGCCGTTGGGCATTCGATTGGGGGAAAGAGTATGATGCTCCTTCGGCCATCCCTAACGTAATGGGCTATTTTGACAAAATCTTTACGGTTCTTTCCTCTCAAGACAAGGGCGTCTATTGTAATGTGTTCCGTTTGCACATGGATCCTTGTTGGACGAACGACCGTCAAAAACCTCTTGTGGGGCAAGGTGGTGAACATAATATCAGCCAGTTCTCGGCCGATAGACTTCGTCATTTCTTAGACAATCTATATTTCCCGTTGGCCAAGGAAGCCATTAAGCATGGCATGTATGTCATCATGCGTCCTCCTGGCGTATGTCCTGAGAATATAAAGGTAGGCGATGAGTATAACCAATATTTGAAGACCGTTTGGGACATCGTCTCTTCGCACGACTCTATCAAGAAATACTCCGGTGTCATCTCGCTTGAGTTGGCCAACGAGCCTGTTCGCCTTTACGATCAAAACGGTAGGGAGACGGGGGTCGCTCCTTGGGCTCCTCGTGATTTCTTCCAACCAGTATTGGATATCATCCGAAAGAATGGCTTCAAGGGAATTGTATGGGGTGCAGGTACGGGTTACCAATCTCAATATGGTGGCTATAAAGATTATCCTTTGGTTGACCCGTTGAACAATTTGGGCTATGCTTGCCACGTCTATACGGGATGGTATGGAAATGCCGACGATTATGGAAACACGCAACAATTCATTGAACAGTTCAAGAAGCAAGTGCCTGTTGTTGAGACCAATCCTGTTGTCGTTACGGAGTGCGACTGGAGTCCAGGACATGTCGTTGGTACTAATTCCGATGGTTCGTTGAAGTCTCAAAATCTCGGTACTTGGGCTACCGGTTCTACCAGCAAGTGGGGTAACCGCTTCAAGGCGGTGATGGACAAATATAATCTTTCTCTCACGTTGACAGGAACGGACGATTATGTCGATATGGAGCACTACTTGAAAACAGGCGAGATTCGTTACGCATTCTACGGAAAGCAAGGCGCTGAGGATGCTTGTGGTAAGGCTTGCTGGGATTGGTATAAGGAGTATGCAAAGGTGAATTATGGAGAATTCTGTGACGCGAATAGTGCAGGTGATTCAGGCGATTCAGGCGATTCCGATTGTGACGAAAAGGAGAATTTCCAAGTCTATTTGGCCTTTGGTCAATCCAATATGTGGGGTAATGCGAGGGTAGAGAACAGCGACAAGGTGGCTCATCCACGCGTAAAGAAGATGATCACGGTCGATGGTAACAACCTCTATAGTTGGCAGGAGGGTATGGCTCCTTATGCGGCTCCCAATGCTGGTTACTCTATGTGTGACCAATTTGCGAAAACATTGGCCAATACGGTAGATGAGACGGTTACAATCGGTATGGTTTGCGTGGCTATTCCGGGCGCAAGTATCAAGGCTTTCGATCCTGCTCAATACCAACAGAATATTTCTGAAGGTCCAGACTGGTTGAAGAATTACGCCAAGTCTTACGGCGGCAATCCTTACCAGCGATTGCTCGACTGTGCTAAAAAGGCGCAAGAGAAGGGTGTCATCAAGGGTATGATTTTCCACCAAGGTGAGTCTGACTGGGGCTACGGAGATTGGTCCAACACGGTGGCGAAACTGTTTAAGAGCCTCTGCAAAGATTTGGGCATTGACCCTAATGAGACAGGTTTTGTGTTGGGTGAACTTACGGACGGTGGCGGAAGAGAGCGTATGGATGCCATCGCAAGGCAATTGTCTAAGTGTATTGTGGTCGATTCTGATGGGCTCCCTGCCGAGTCTGATGGCCTACACTTTACGCATGCGGCCTACGAAACCTTGGGCAAGAGATATGCTGAGGCTATGACGAAACTTGTTCCTATGGATGGTTGCAGTGGCTCTTCAACGCCAAAAGTGTCCACTCCATATAAAGGTGTTGCGGCTCAAATTCCGGGTATCATTGAGGCAGAAAACTATGACGAAGGCGGCAACCGTGTAGGCTGGTATGACAAGTCTTCCGGCAATGAATGCGACGAGGTTGCTGATACTTACCGTTCTGATGACGTGGACATCAAGAAGGATGGAAACGGATATATCGTAGGAAGTTGCCAAGAGGGCGAGTGGATGAAATATACAGTAAATGTGCTATATTCTGGTGAATTCAGTATTGAGGCTCGTGTCGGAGAAGGTTTTGAGACCGGCAAGTTCACTTTGCTCATGGATGGCGAACCGCTTGCTGTTTGCAATGTGGAAGGCACAGGAGATTGGGGTCAATATTCAGTTCAATCATTTGGCTCTGTGTCGCTCACGGAAGGAGAGCATGTCCTAACGCTAAGAATCGACCAAGATTGGGTTGATTTCGACTGGCTTAAATTTATTGATGTCAATTCAACGGAAATTGAAACAGTAACAGCAAACCGCATGGAGATTGTTCCAAATCCAGCCATCACGTCGGCCACTGTTGTTGCCAATGGTGATGTTCAAAAGGTAGAGGTCGTTAATGCGCTTGGCAAGACGGTGATGTCATCGTCTTCGGCTACAATCGATGCTTCTTCCTTGACGGCGGGCGTCTATATCGTCAAAGCAGTAGTGGATGGAGCGCTCGTTGTAGAACGATTGGTTATTGTGAAATAATTGATTATAACGAATTATCAAGGAGGGCTTTGGCGTGGGTGTCAAAGCCCTCCTTTTTTGCGGTCTATTCATATAAACTTTCAAAGTAAATAGACTCCATAAAACAATCACGGTTGAATTGTTTATACTCAGGGGGGCTAAGAATTTTTTAAATAAGATCTTACAAAAATGATGATCACTATGATGAAATACGTAAAAATAGCCCATGGAATTTCATCATTAGACAATGGGGGGCTTCCTTTAAATTCGCCTGTTGTCATATATAAAAAGCCACCTACAAAAACTGCAGCACAAAGCAATATGTTTTTTATAATCTCTTCCTTTTTCATGTATGCATCTATTATTTATCTCTACAAAAGCAATAAACAATGCTATAAGACAAAAAAATCAGCCCGTTAGGACTGATTCCCAATTTGCCTCCAAGATGTTGGCACTCCGTTGGAGATTCGTCATTCAACAACAAAGCCACAGCGAAAAAAAAACGCTGTGGCTTTGTTTTCTATAGAGGAGCGGCACTTACATTCCGAATTTTTTCATCTCTTCAGCACGCTCTTGTTCTAATTTTTCGTATTCTTCTGGTTCCATCACCAAGATGCTACCATCGGGGTTGGCATTCAATTTGTAAGCAAATTCATTCCACAAGACGTCGTTCGGAAGAGGTGCTTCAATGCCAATCAGTTTCTTGGACACGGGGTGGATGAACTCCAAATAGCGGGCGTGCAGACAGATGCCGCCATCGGGGTTGGTGCGTTGCGCTCCGTATTTGATGTCACCTTTGATAGGGCAGCCTATGGCGGAGAGTTGGCACCTGATCTGGTGGTGTCGTCCTGTCTTCAAATCCACCTCCAGCAAATGGTAGTTGTCCGAGTCGGCAATGCGTCTGAAAGAGAGGATGGACTTTTTGGATCCCTCTACACGTTCGTCGTTGGCGAACGTCCTGTTCAGTCGCTCGTTGCGTGTCAGATAGTGGACGAGCGTCATCTCGTCTTCTGGTGGCAAGTTTTTAACGATGGCCCAATATTGTTTTTTTAGGTTGGAGTGGTACCTGAACATATCGTTCAGTCGCGACAATGCCTTGCTCGTCTTGGCAAAAAGCACAGCACCGCTCACGGGGCGGTCTATTCGGTGGGTGATGCCTAAGAAGACGTTGCCTGGCTTTTGATATTTCTCCTTTAGATATTCTTTCACCATCTCGCTGAGTGGTTTGTCGCCAGACTTGTCTGCTTGAACGATCTCGGAGCTCGATTTGTTTACGACAATCACATGATTGTCTTCGTAAAGAATTTCCATTATATATCTCTTTTTATGGTTCGCTTACCCATCTGATTTTATTCTTGGTTTTGTCGGAGTATCTCGTAGATGAATACGCCCGCTGCAACAGATACGTTGAGCGACTCGATTTTTCCTACGATAGGAATTTTCACCATTTCATCGCAAATTCTCAACACTTCGGGCGAGATGCCTGAGTCTTCGGCACCCATGACGAGGGCGATAGGTGCGCTCAAATTGGTTTGGGAATAGACCTTTTCTGCCTTTTCTGTGGCTGCGATGACGCGAAGGCCGCTGTTCTTCAAGAATTTGATGGTCTCCACCAAATTGGTCTCTTTGCAGACAGGAAGGGTGTGGAGTGCTCCGGCTGAGGTTTTGATGGCATCAGCATTGACTGTTGCTCCCCCTTTGGCTGGAATGATAAGGGCATTTACGCCGGCACATTCGCAAGTGCGGGCGATGGCACCGAAATTGCGCACGTCTGTTACGCCGTCAAGCACCACAACGAATGGACTTTTCCCCTCCTCGTAGAGTGTCGGGATAAGTTGGTCAAGACGTTGGTAGGTCGTCTGGCTAATGAATGCGATGGCGCCTTGGTGGTTCTTTCGCGTATAGCGGTTGATGCGTTCGATAGGCACGCGTTGCACTTGGATGAAATCATGGTTGCGCAGAGCCATGAAGAGTTCGTGGGACAAGTCGCTTTGCAAGTCTTTCTTGATGATGATCTTGTCAATCTCCTTGCCTGCTTCGATGGCTTCGATGATGGCTCTGATGCCGAATATCATTTCGTTTTCCTTCATAGATATCTATTTTTATTTGTGCTTTTTATTCAAAAAATTGTTGTCGAAGTTCGCTGCCTTTACAGTTCCGTCTCGCTCTTTATTGTTTCCAACTCTTCCGAGAGGAGTTCCCACTCGTACATCTTCTGCTCCAACTCGTGTTGTTTCTTTTTGTATTCGTCAAAAAGATTGGCGTCGGTTGCGTTTTCAGGGTCTTCGAGTAGTTTCTCGATCTCCTTGATACGGGTTTCGATGGCGTTGATGGCTTTTTCTGCCTCTTCTACGTTGCGTTCAGCCTTTTTTATCTTCTTGGCGGCTTCCTTGCGTGCTTCGTAAGAGAGTTTGCTGTCGGCATTGGCTTTCGGTGCAGCCTCATCTTTCTTGTTGATGTTCGTGTCCAACTCTTTGAGCGATTCCATCTTCTTGGCTTGCAAGAAATCGTAGATGCCGCCCAAGTGTTCCACAATCTTGTGGTTGGTGAATTCGTAGGTCTTTTCCACCAATCCATCGAGGAATTCGCGGTCGTGCGAAACAACAACAACGGTACCGTCAAAGGCTTTGATGGCCTCTTTCAGGACGTCTTTCGAACGCATGTCGAGGTGGTTGGTCGGCTCGTCGAGCACGAGGAAGTTGACGGGTTCGAGCAGAAGGCGAATCATCGCCAAACGGGTACGCTCTCCTCCAGAAAGCACCTTTACTTTCTTTTCGGAAGCCTCTCCGCCAAACATGAAGGCACCTAAGATGTCGTTAATCTTTGTTCGGATGTCGCCCGTGGCCACATCGTCGATGGTTTGGAATACCGTTCGGTTCTCGTCGAGCAGAGATGCTTGGTTTTGGGCGAAATAGCCAATCTTTACCAAATGGCCCAATTTGAGCTTTCCTTGGTACTCGATTTCGTCCATGATGCACTTTACGAACGTAGATTTACCTTCTCCGTTCTTTCCGACGAACGCCACTTTTTGTCCTCTTTCGATGATGATGTCCACATCGTCAAGCACGGTTTTCTCTCCGTATTTTTTGGTGAGATGTTCGGCCTCAACGGTGATGGAACCGGAGTGGGGTGCCGGAGGGAACTTGAGGTGGAGGCTTGAGTTGTCCTCTTCATCCACTTCGATCCGGTCTATCTTCTCCAATTGCTTGATGCGCGACTGCACCTGGACTGCCTTGGTCGCCTTGTAGCGGAAGCGTTCGATGAAGTCTTCGGTGTCTTGAATCTGTTTTTGCTGATTCTCGTAAGCGCGAAGTTGTTGCTCTCGGCGCTCTTTTCTGAGTTCAACATATTGAGAGTAAGATACTTTGTAGTCGTATATTTTGCCCAACGAGATTTCGATGGTGCGGTTGGTCACTGCGTCGATGAAGGCGCGGTCGTGCGAAACGAGAATGACGGCGCTTCCGCTGGTGGCGAGGAAATTCTCCAACCATTGGATGGATTCGATGTCGAGGTGGTTGGTCGGCTCGTCGAGCAGAAGGACATTCGGGCGTTTGAGCAGGATCTTGGCCAATTCGATGCGCATTCTCCAGCCACCGCTGAATTCGCTGGTTTGTCGGTCGAAGTCAGAACGCTCGAATCCGAGTCCCATGAGTGTTTTTTCTATGTCGCCCTTATAACTGTTGATGCCCATGATGACCAATTGCTCGTTGGCGTGAGTGAGCTTATCAATTAGGTTGTGATAACTTTCAGATTCATAGTCTGTTCTGTTGGCCAACTCTTCGCCCATCTTGTTGATTTCGTCCTGAAGACGGAATAGGTGGTCGAAGGCTTTCTCCGCCTCTTGCATCACGGTCACGCCGTCGTTGTGGATCATGTGTTGGGGAAGATAACCGATGGTCACCTCTTTAGGAATGGAGATGGTGCCTCTTGTGGGAGGTTGTATGCCCGCGAAAATTTTGAGCATAGTGGATTTGCCCGCACCATTCTTGCCCACGAGCGCAATTCTATCACGTTGATTAACAACAAATGAGATGTCGTTGAAAAGTGCCACACCACTAAATTCAACAGAAAGTTTGTCAACAGAAATCATTTTTGTACCTAATCTGCTTTTTTATAAAGTGCAAATATAGTCATTTTTGGAACAACTTGGGGTGTTTTTTGTGGGGACAATTTGATTGCTGGCTTCACTTCGGGTAGGAAGAGGGGGATGGGCAATGGGCAGGCACAGGACACTGCCCTTGAGGGCAGGCACAAGGCACTGCCCCTACGGGTATTTTATCTGACTATTGTATTTGTGCCGATTAACCATTCGTAAGCTGAAATACATTTTATTTTAATGTTTTGATACTCAATGGTTTCGTTGTGGCTGTTGGTAATCAACCAAACATTGTCACATTTAGTGGCCTTAGCTGCTGATACACATCCCGCAATTTCACGTTGGCGAGTTTTGTCAGAAGAAATATCGTAACTTACCTGATAAACGCCGGTTACTGTATTCCCATCAACGGTCAAGAAATCACATTCGCTCTTTTGTACAGCATAATAATATATGTCTTCGCTTGCATATTTCATGCGTCGGCGTAATTCCAGATAAACTATTGTTTCCAATCGCCAGCCTAAATTGCTGCCAACCAAGGCATTTTGTCTTTTATTCATCATAGCCACATCTATCGCATAGATTTTTTCGCTTTGTGTTCTTATACTGCTCTTGTTGGAATATTTTTTAATCGGCAAAATTAGGTACGCCTGCATCAAATACGAAAGGTAATTATCCATTGTGATTGCAGACTTAATTTCCAATAAATTACACAAATCGGGTTTGTTTATTATTGCAGGAGAAATATTCAAAAGATGTTGAGACAATCTGCGGAGTGCCTCGATATTCCTTATGTTGAATCTTCGTTTGATATCTTGTGTTAATATGCTTTCATATAATGAATTAACATATCCTAATGCGTCCTTTTCATACAAAAGTTCTGGCAATCCTCCTTGTGATAGATATTGGTCGAATGCTCTTGCAATCAGACCTCTATTTTTAGTGGACAATGGAGATAACGTGACTTGATTATACTCACAGAATTCAGCGAAAGAGAAGGGTAATAACTCTATCTTAGAATGTCTTCCCGTAAGATGTGTAGCCAAATCTTGAGACAACAACTTGGAATTACTACCTGTTATAAGCAAATGTTTCCCTTGACGCAACAAACGATTTATGAAAAGTTCCCAATGCTCCACATTTTGAATTTCATCAAAAAAGAAATATTCCAAATCTCCGTTTATTTGATATAAAGTCAGAAGTATATCATCTAAATCATCCGCCTTAATTCCTCCTAATCTTTCATCATCAAAATTAATATACCCAAATTTCACTTTTGCTTTTTTTAAAACATTTTTGCAAAGAGTTGATTTGCCACATCGTCTGACACCTATCACTACTTGAGCAAGATGGCTGTTTAAGTCAACTAAATCTTCTTCCTTACGATGACAGAGGTTTGGAATGGACTGGGTTCCCAATTCTTCTGTCTGATCTATAAGTATTTGTTTTAATTTCTCTTTGTCCATATTTGCGGATTTTTTGTTGCAAATATACTCATTTTTCGATTTCTAATATATTATCTCGGTCCGAAATAGCAGTTTCTAATATATTATCTCGGTCCGAAATAGCGGTTTCTAATATATTATCTCGGTCCGAAATGGCGATTTCTAATATATTATCTCGGTCCGAAATGGCAGTTTCTAATATATTATCTCGGTCCGAAATAGCGATTTCTAATATATTATCTCGGTCCGAAATGGCGGTTTCTAATATATTATCTCGGTCCGAAATGGTGGTTTCTAATATATTATCTCGGCTACGCTTTTGTGTGTTTAGTGTGAATTGATAGTTCCTCCTTGATTCGATTCCCTTTATGGACTCAACATCGTGGGAAATCAGTCAAAAAGTACAATAGAGCCTATTATTTTTTCTATATTTGTAGAAAGGTTATTCCCGTTTGGAAAATTAAAAGAGAATAGTGATGGGTAAGTTTTTCAAGTTCATGACGTTATTGGCCTTGCTTGCCGTATTGGCTGCAGGTGTGTTGTATTGGCAGCGAAATACGTTGTTGGATAGAGTCTTGCGTTCGAAAATAGCCAAGGTGGAGGCGGACCGAAACATACGCATTGATTTCGGTTCTGTTAATTTGGACGGTTTGCGAAACCTCCAACTCACGGATCTTTGTGTGATGCCATCAAAGGATGATACACTGGTGACGCTTGGCAAAGCCGAGGCAAAGGTGAGCCTTATGAATTTGTTGAGGCGTTCGATTGTGCTGAAGCGATTGCGATTGGCCGATGTCGATTTACGCTTGGTGGATACGGCAGGTGTCCGTAACTTTGATCGGCTGATGCGTGGGCGAGAAATCGTTGCCAAGGTCCAGCCGAACGATACGTTGGCTGTGGCCGATTCTCTTTCCGAGGCTGGGGGCTACTCGGCTCGCATTTCCCAAATTCTCGCCCTCTTTTTCAGAGTGGTACCCGACGAAATCAACATTCGCGAGATGAATGTCTCCTTGCAGAAGGATAGCGATTTTATCCATGCCTATCTGCCTGAATTTTCCATCGATGATAAGAATTACAACACGAGTGTGGAGGTGACTGAAAATGGTTTGTCGCAAAAGTTCTTGTTGTCGGGCTCTTTTTCCAATAAAGATCGTTCGTTGGATTGTAATGTCTCGTCAGCCAATGGTTGTCAGGCGAAGATTCCATACGTTGCGTCCAAATTCGGTGTTGAGGTGCGTTTTGATTCGCTCCAACTTCAATTCAGGGAGAAGAGAGATGAGGCGGATTTGTTGCAGTTGGACGGTCGGCTGAACTTTGCCCATTTAAGTGTCAAGCATCCTAAACTCTCTGACACGTTGGTCTCTTTCCCTTCCGTTGGAATTGATTATCTCTTGAATGTTCATCCCGATGGTTTTGAGTTGGATAGCGCTTCTGTGGTGACGGTCAATCAATTGCAATTCTCGCCCTATGTGAAGGTGACTCCTCGCCCGGAGATGAAGTTGCGGCTCTCTATCCACAAGGGATTTTTCCCTTCTCAGCAACTGTTTGCCTCGTTGCCCGATGGCCTGTTCAAAAACTTGGAGGGCATCCGCACGAAAGGCGATTTGTCTTATGATTTGGATTTGGACTTGGATATGGCCGAGGTGGATAGTCTGAAGTTTTATTCATTCTTGGGGAAAAGGGATTTCAAGATAGAGCACTATGGCAAGACGAACTTTGCGTTGATGAACGAGCCGTTTGTCTATTCGGCTTACGAAAATGGTGCGTTGGTTCGCAGTTTTGAGGTAGGCGAGGGGAATCCAGATTTTCGTCCTTTGGAGAAAATCTCCCCTTATCTGCAATGGGCTGTGATGTTCTCTGAAGATGGCGCTTTTTATGGCCACAAAGGTTTCTTGCCTACAGCCTTGACGGCCTCCATCATCCAGAATATAAAGGAAGGTAGATTTGCCCGTGGAGGAAGCACCATTTCCATGCAGTTGATTAAGAATCTGTATCTTAGTAGGGATAAAACGCTTACTCGAAAATTGGAGGAGGCATTGATTGTTTGGCTGGTGGAGAATAACCGTTTGGCTTCCAAACAACGTATGTTGGAGATCTATTTGAACATCATAGAGTGGGGGCCTGGCGTTTATGGGGCGAATGAGGCTTCGCGTTTCTATTTCGACAAGGATGTTTCAAAATTGACGCCAGAGGAGGCCATCTTTATGGCTTGTGTCATTCCTCGCCCGAAGAAATTCTATTGGATGTTTGACGAGCACAACGAACTCCACGCTTATGTGGAAGGTCATTATAACGTGGTTGGAAAACGAATGTTGGACAATCAAGTCATCACGGAATCACAGTTTGAGAAGTTGAAGCCTTCTGTCAAGTTGACGGGCAAAGCAAAATCTTATCTGAAGGGCTCTGAAAAGGTCTCTGAGGCAGACGATGATTCGGAGAGCGATTCAGGTTGGAACATTTTCCAAAAGACAAAGAGTTTCTTCAAAGGCCTACGCCATAAGGAGAAGTAGTGATAATCAGTAACGATAGAAGGGATGGAAAAAGATGAATTCATATATCATATCTTGGTGGACCGATTTACGGGGAATGTCGCTCTCAAGAACGAAAACCGTTTCTTGGGCGGTACGTTGCGTGGCATAACCGACCGTTTGGATTATATACAAGGCTTGGGAGCCACCTCAATTTGGTTGTCGCCCATCTGCACGTCTGCCAATTATCATGGCTACCACGTTACCGATTTCATGCGTGTTGATCCTCATTTTGGAACGCAGGCTGATTTGGAGGATTTGATTGCTGCTGTTCATTCCCGAGGCATGAAAATCTATACGGATTTTGTGCCTAACCATTGCCACGTAACCCATCCTTTCTTTTTGGATGCGAGAACGAATCTGCACTCGCCTTATCGCCCTTGGTTCTATTGGATGAAGGGTGGAACGTATAAATGCTTTTTAGAGGTGGATGAACTTCCTAAAATCAATTTGGATTATCCCGAGGCTTGCCAATATATGATTGATGTGGCTCGTCATTGGTGCCGGTTGGGATTTGACGGTCTGCGTATAGACCATGCCATTGGTCCCTCTTTCCTTTTTTGGGAGAAGTGTATGAAGGCGATGCGTAAAGAGTTTCCCGACAGAGTCTTTTTCGGTGAGGTGTGGGGCGCAGGTTTGGAAAAACGTCATTATAAGACCATCCATTTGAAAAATAGTTGGTGGAAGCGAATGTTTGGCCTTTCGCAAGAGGAGTTGCAACACGATTATGTGGGTGTGTTGGATGGTGTGCTCGATTTTGAATATCGCAATATGTTGATTGACCACCTTTGGCGGGGCGAACATTTAGAGGGCAACCAAGCGTTAGAAAAACGTATATGTCAGCATTTTGCGAAATATCCAGCCAATTTCAAGTTGATACTTTTCTTGGACAATCATGATATGGATCGCTTGCTGTTCTGTTGCCACGGCGACATTGAATTGATGAAAGAGGCTATTGCATTCTCTCGCAAATGGGGCAAACCATTTGTTCTCTATTATGGTACGGAATTAGGGATGCAAAATACCCAATCCGTATTTGATGGCTCTCCTTATGCTGATTTGCGTGTAAGGGAATGTGTGGATTGGAAGAAGGCAAAAAAGATTCTACCTTGAGAGCAATCTTTCCTATATAAGATTTGTTATCGGATTTCAATCGGTTCAGCCGAACAGACTTTATCGTCGTGACCTATGATTTTTATATTGCTTATGTAGTAGGTTTTTCCTTTCACTTTGGTTGCAATCTTGTTTGCATCTTGGGGTGATAAAGTGTTTCCTGTATAAGTTGTGTAACCGTGCATTGAATCAAAAGTTTTCAAAACGAAGCTTGTGACCTTGAATTCTTTTCCAAAACCGTCATAAGCAAGCACTTGGTTGTTGACGAGGCGAGCCTTGTAATGGTAGTGTGTAATAGAATTGAGCGTATAAGTTTTTTGACCTAAGAGTTTGTTTTGCTTATGTTGATAAATGCTGATGGTTATATCGTTGTTGTCTTGGTTTATATTGCGGACAACACAGTATTGGACCTGTACAGGTTGTCTTAAAATCGTTCCTTCTTGGATTGTCAGATAGTCCAATATGTTTTTGCCAGAGTGTTTGCAGACTTTGGGATTTCCATTGCTTATCTCAATTCTTATGGTAGGATATGTAAAATTCCTTGATTGTAAAAGGATAGTGTTGCTGTCGACTCTTGTGATGTGAATTATATTGGTAAAGTATTTTTTGTAGTCAGCAACTGAGATTATAGAGGAAATGTCTTTTGCAAAGCTTCCGTCGGAATAGAGTTCTAAAACATTATCATCCTCAACATTTGAGGTCTGTGCCTGCGTTGTTATTCCCAACAGGAGATACATTGCACAAATTAATGCTATTATGTTGAATCTCATTTTCATAAAGATAATGATTAAATGAATGGTTGGGTTTTCTCTTTCCGAAGAAGTGGTAGGATTGCTATAATGCAATAAGGGCAGAAATAAGACTCTGCCCTTAATACAACGAAAAAGTTGAAACTTTATTATTTCGAAGGCTCCCAATAGCAACGCTTAGGAGATACGATTGCGCCTTCTTCTTTGAGTTGCTTCATGGCTTTGTCAACCTCTTTGCGGTCGATGCCACTGATTTCTGCAATTTTGCCTGCGTTGAGAGGTTCGCCGGCTTGTTTCATTGTTTCCAATACTTTGTCTTTTACTTCCATATTATTTGATGTTTAAATTGAACGACTGTTTTTAATCTTATAGTAGGCTGTCTCGATATCGATGGTGGGATCTTCGACGCACACTTTCTCCGCAACGGAATAGCTGCCCAACAAGTCTCCTTGGCGGTCGTATAAATTCATATTGTACGAGTGTTTCAATTTGGCGGGTGTTACGTCCAAATGTCCGATTTGAGTCCACGAAAAATGCGCCTTGACGCGTTTATACTCCAATTCGTTTGATTGGTCGATTTCAATTCCTTCTGTTGTCAGTTTTATAAAGTCACGATATCGATTGCTACATAGGTCGGATAGAGCCCAGATGCCCATTATTAGGCATATAGCACCCATTACCAAGCCGGGTTCATTGAGGTTCTTGATTCCAACATTAATAAAAAAGTGATAAATCCCTATTCCTGATAGAAGGAATAAAACAAATGTCCTGAATATGGAGCCTTTGCTGAATTTGAATGTGTAACAAGATTTCGGATTGTTCTTTTCCATTTGATTTTTGTGTTGTTTCATTTCCTGCCAAAGATAGGAAAAATATTGAAAGAGCGGTTCATTTGTAAATGGTCAAATGGTAAATCAAAATCGCTTTTTCGTACCTTTGCAATCCCCACATATTGTATAGATTATGATGAACGAAGAATTGAAATGGCGGGTTGCCCGCATCCAAAAAATGATGGCGGAACAGCAGGTGGATGCTTGTTTGGTCACTTCTAATACGAATTTGTTGTACTTGACAGGCCGATTGGTGAGCGGTTATGTCTATATCTTGCCAGAGGGCGATCCTTACTACTTTATCCGTAGGCCTCAGATGGAGGAGGCCAATCGTCGATTTATGGTTCGTAAGCCGGAGTTGATGCCTTCGATTCTGCAGTCTGAAGGCGTAGGCATGCCTAAACGTCTTATGGTGGAGGCCGATGAGATGACGCATGCGGAGTGGCTTCGTTATCAGGCTATATTCCCCAATGCGGAGTTGTGTGACGGGACGCATCATCTTCGTGTCGTTCGCGCGGTGAAGAGTGCGGCTGAATTGGATTTGGTGCGCGAGAGCGGGCGGTTGCAGTCGTTAGCCTATGAGTCGTTCCCTTCGCTCTATAGACCGGGCATGTCGGACAACGAATATGCCGTCGAGATGGAACATAGGATGCGCCAATCAGGCAATTTGGGCATCGTCAGAATCTTTGGACAAAGTATGGAAATCTTCTTCGGGTCGGTCCTTTCGGGCGATAACGCACAGGCAGCCTCGACATTCGATTTTGCTTTAGGTGGAGCAGGCTTGCATCCTTCGGTGCCCGTTGGACAAAATGGAACGGTTCCCACGGATGGTCAGACTTTCATGGTGGATATCTGCGGCAATTTCAATGGCTATCATGTCGATCAGACACGCGTCTTTTCAGTAGGTAAGACGACGGATGCGGCCTATTATGCGCACAATGTCTCGCTCGAGATTCATCAGATGTTTCAAGAGAAAGCCCGGCCAGGCGTGACTTGCGAGGAGTTGTTTGAGAATGCTTGGGCGATAGCTCGCAAATATCATTTGGAAGACCATTTCATGGGTACTCGCCAGCAGGCTAAATTTGTGGGTCATGGCATTGGATTGGTGTTGAATGAATTGCCTGTCATCTGCGCAAAGAACAAAATGGTGCTTCAGGCTGGTATGACGATTGCTTGGGAACCTAAATTTATTGTAGATGGAGTAGGGGCTGTGGGGAATGAAAACACATTCATCGTACGCGAAAACCAAGATGCGGAGTGTGTGACTACAGCCAATCCGCTGATTGTCAATTTGAAATAAGAATATGAAGATATTTAAAACCGAACAAATAAAGGCATTAGACGCTTATACGATAGAACACGAACCCATCTCTTCCTTCGATTTGATGAAACGTGCCTCTACAGCGTTGTTTAACGAGTTGTTGCAACAATTGGATAGGGATGCTGTCATACATGTTGTGGCGGGGCCTGGCAACAATGGTGGAGATGCGTTGGTTGTGGCTCGATTGCTGAAAATGGTAGGCTTCCAGTTGAAGGTCTATGTGTTTTCTACGTTTGGCAAATATTCAAGCGACTGTCTTGCTGCCCAAAACGAGTATCAAATGGCAGGTGGCGTGGTGCATGTTTTTGATGATGGCACTCCGATAGATCTGGATATTCAACCGTCTGATTGTGTGATTGATGGATTGTTTGGTTCAGGGCTTAACCGTCCGTTGGAAGGTTTTTATGCTGCAGTCGTTAAACACATCAATCAGAGTGGTGCGAAGGTCTTTTCTATTGATGTTCCTTCGGGTTTGTTTGGCGAAGACAATCGTACAAACACGCCGGAATCTATTGTCCGGGCTGATGTAACCTATACGTTTCAGTTCCCTAAAGTAGCCTTCCTATTATATGACAATGCTCCTTATGTGGGCGAGGTGAAGGTGCTCGACATACGGTTGCATCCGCAGGGAATGGAGCAGTTGCCGTCTGAATATTACCTTTTTGGCAAAGACGAGGCAAGAGGTCTGTTGCGCAAGCGTGACATATTTTCGCATAAAGGCACATACGGCCATGCTTTGTTGGTGGCAGGTTCTTATGGCATGATGGGCGCGGCCCTTCTGGGGGCAAAAGCAGCTTTCCGTGCGGGGTGTGGTCTGCTTACGGTGCATGTGCCATCCCTTTGTTGTGACCTTTTGCAAGGAGCAGTGCCGGAAGCCATTGCATCGTTGGATTCGGATGAAAAGGCATTCTCTGAACTACCCGATTTGAATCGTTTCTCGGCGGTGGGTGTTGGTCCTGGATTGGGCAAAAAGATGCAGTCGCATAAGGCATTGTTGTCATTGTTGGAACAAATATCAGTCCCGTTGGTTCTGGATGCTGATGCGCTCAACATTATTGCCGAAGAGAATTGGTTGGCTAAGATTCCGAAAAATGCCATCATAACGCCTCATCCGAAAGAGTTTGATCGTTTGGCTGGTGCTTCTTCTTCTGGTTACGACCGCTTGGAAAAGCAGATGCAGATTTCTAAGAAATATGGAATCGTCGTTGTCTTAAAAGGGGCACATACGAGTGTTTCATTGCCCGACGGCCGCTGTTTTTTTAATATGTCAGGCAACCCTGGGATGGCAACGGCTGGTAGTGGCGATACATTGACGGGCATCATCCTTTCTCTTTTGGCGCAAAAATACACGGCAGAGCAGGCGGCTCTCTTGGGCGTCTATCTGCATGGCTTGTCGGGCGATTTGGCGGCTGCCGTTTATTCGCAGGAGGGGCTTATGGCTGGAGACATAGCTGATTATGTGGGGAAAGCGGTGAAGAGAGTTAAGAGTTAAGGATTAAGAGTTAAGAATTAGGCGGTTCTCTCCGTAGAGACGTCCCTGGGGCGTCTATTATTGTTGCAACGGAGAAATAGCATAAAATAAAAAGTCACCCCGCTAATCTTTGTGAAGATTAACGGGGTGTGTTATATCAAAATAAACAGGAGACTAGGTATGATCGATTAGAAATCTCTGTTCTCTTCGTCGTCGTGGTTGTCGAAATACTCGGCAATTTCACGCTCTGCAGAATCAGAGAAGGCATATGACTCGTCGTGTTGGCTGACGTCAAGACCCATCTTTTCGCTCTTGCTACTTACACGCATTGGAATCATTTTGTTGGTGATCCAGTATAGACCGAAACTGAGGATGAATGTGTAAACGATTACGATAACAACACCGATGATTGAGTTTACGAACTCTCCGACACCTCCGTGAATCAAGCCTGTGTAAGAGAACACACCCGTAAGGATTGTAGCAGTGATACCACCCACACCGTGAGTTGGGAATACGTCGAGTGCATCGTCGATGCTTGAACTTTCACGCCAGTGAACGGCAATGTTGCAGACTAAAGTTGTGATAACTGCGATGATGAAACTCATGCTTGTTGTAACAACGTCGGCACAAGGAGTGATGGCCACCAAACCGATGACAGCACCTACTGCTGCACCCATACCAGATGGCTTTCGTCCGCGAAGGCAGTCCATAAAGATCCATGTCATCATGGCTGTTGCTCCTGCTGTGTTCGTGTTGAGGAAAGCCTTGATGGCTGTTCCGTCTGCTGCCAAGCCCGAACCACCGTTGAATCCGAACCATCCTAACCAAAGAAGACCTGCTCCAAGAATGACGAATGGAATGTTGGCTGGCAAGTGGTGGTCTTTGCTGCTTTGTCTGCGACCAAGGAAGATGGCGCCTGCAAGGGCGGCAACACCAGACGATGCGTGAACGACAATACCACCGGCAAAGTCGTGGATGTCAAGCCATTTGTGCAACAATCCGTCTGGATGCCATGTCCAGTGCGCCAATGGACAATAGATGATGAGACAGAATAGAATCATAAACACCATATAGGCTGAGAAGCGAACACGCTCTGCGAATGATCCCGTGATAAGCGATGGCGTGATGATGGCGAACTTCATCTGAAACAAAGCGTAAAGTGCCAAAGGAATTGTGCTTGTCAAATAAGGCTCTGGCTTTGCTCCAACATGTTGGAACATGAAATATTGGGTTGGATCTCCAATTAGACCGAGGCCGCCAACGTCATTACCAAATGCCAAACTGAAACCTACCACCACCCAAAGGATGCTGATGATACCCATGGCGATGAATGATTGAAGAATGGTGCTGATGACATTTTTCTTTCCTACCATACCACCGTAGAATAGAGACAAACCTGGGGTCATCATCAATACGAATATGGTGGCGGTAATCATCCATGCTACATTACTGGAAGTACACTCTTCCGTTTCTACAAACTCCCATAATCCTTGTTCTTCGGGAATGAATATTCCCACAATCGATATCAAAGCAATGAATGCCATGAATACGAACCATCTCTTTTTGATCTGCATAATTTTCGTCTTTTTTTCAAGGAAACCGATGAATTCTTCTCTCCATTTTTACTCTCTTTTGCCATCCTTATATCCGGATTTTAGGAGGCTTGTTGTTGATGAATGCGAAAGAGCATTTACTTTGTCGGTTCCCTTTTTTGTTTGTATTTATTTGTCTTTTCTGACGCAAAATTATGTGATATGTTTGACTTGATGGCCTAATTTCTGCCGATGATGAAAATAAGATGTTTTTATATTATTAAATGAAAGTATTTGCTTTATTTTAGTTTTAAATCGTAATGTAATTATGGTTATTGGTAATGGTTTTATATATGCTTATTTTGATGGCCTTTATTCAAAATGGTAGTGAAATTATGATAATTGTGTCTTTATGGTTTTGTATATTGTGTATTTGCTTGCAAAATGGTATTTCTTTTGTACCGAAGAGGGGCGTGGCCCCTTATTTGCCCTTCTTCTTTTTCTTCTTTTGAACGCTCCATCCGAACTTGCCGATTTGTTCGCCTAACTGAAAATAGCCGCCGTGGCTGTAAGCGATGAGGCGTGCGGCTTTGAGATTGAACGAACCGGTCTCTTGGTCCATGAACCGGTCGTCAGCCAAGACATTCACCACGTCGGCGATGAACATGTGGTGAGACCCCAATTCGATAATCTCTTTTACCCTGCATTCGATGGAGAGGGGTGCCTCTTCCACCAGCACGCTGTCGATTACTTCGGTCTTCATGGGGGTTAGTTTCATCTCCTTGAATTTGTTGTAATCCCTTCCCGAACGGACGCCGCACCAATCGGTAGCCTTGGCGAGATCCTCGTTGGTGAGGTTGATCACAAACTCTCCGTTGCGTTTGATGATGTCGTAGGAGTGACGTTCCGGGCGGATGGATACGTAGCACATCGGAGGGTTGGTGCAGATGGTTCCCACCCAACTGGCGGTGAAGATGTTGTATTCCTCTTCCACCTTCCCGCAACTTATCATGGCTGCCGGAACGGGGTAAATCATGGTGCCGGGTTTGAATGTATGCTTCATATTCCTTAATTTTAAAGGAGGCCTCTATAATCCCCCTGATTGGTGTGCTTTGTGATTTTGTCGTTTGGGGGAAAATTCAGGAGCCCCCTAAAAAAGAAACCGGTCTTGATGTAGGACCGGTTTCTTGATGCCTAAATGTAGGATAAACTCCTTATTCAATGATCAAATCTTCGCGTTTGATTACTCTTTCGCAGTAATAGCATTTGAAGAGTCCCTTCATCTTGTCGATGGTGATGAACTTTGAGAACATAGGTTCGTTGTTGGTGATGCACTTGGGGTTGATGCACTTGATGGCGCCTTTGATCTCGGTTGGCAGTTCCAGTGTCTTTTTCTCCACCACCTCATAATCTTTGATGATGTTGATTTTAGCGTTGGGTGCAAGAAGTGCTACTTTGTTCACTTCGTCTTGTTCCAAGAATTTGTCGGCCACTTTTATGATGGCTTTCTTGGTCAAGCGGTGGCTCTCCAAGTTGATGCCGAATGTCATTTGGCAGTTGCATTGGTCGAGTTTCAATATAGTGATGACATTGAACAACTTGTCAGAAGGGATGTGGTCGATAACGGTGCCGTTTTTCAACGCGGCAACCTTCAACTCTTTCTTATTGTCTTTTTCCATTGTCTTCCTTTTTTACAGTGCAAAAAATGTTGTGTTGCTCGTTATTATAGTCCGAGTAGGTCGCAGATGACTGCTTGACGGGCAAAAACTCCGTTGCGGGCTTGCTCGAAGTAGTAAGCCTTCTCGTTTTCGTCCACCTCCTGTTCAATCTCGTTGACGCGAGGAAGCGGGTGAAGGATGCGCAAGTTCGGCTTGGTGTGATCCAGCAAACTGTTTTTCAAGATGTAAACATTCTTTACCTTCTCGTATTCGAACAAGTCGGTGAAACGCTCTTTCTGCACGCGTGTCATGTAGAGGATGTCTGCATCGGCAATGTTCGCTTCATTGAGTTCGCTATATTCCTTGTAGGCAATGCCATGTTCGGTGCAGTACATCTTGTATTCCTCAGGCATCTTCAATTCGTCGGGAGCGATGAATGTGAAGGTCGGGTTGAAGTGGGACATGGCCATAAGCAAAGAGTGGACCGTACGTCCATACTTCAAGTCGCCCACCATGCAGATGTTGATGTTCTCCAAACGGCCTTGAGTCTTTTTGATGGAGTAGAGGTCGAGCATGGTTTGCGTAGGGTGTTGGTTGGCGCCGTCACCTGCGTTGACGACAGGCACGCTGGCCACTTCGGAGGCATATCTCGCAGCCCCCTCGATAGGGTTGCGCATGACGATGAGGTCGGCATAATTGCTCACCATTTTGATGGTGTCCTTCAACGTCTCACCTTTGGTGCCGCTGGTGGTTGATTTGTCGGCAAAGCCGATGATGCGTCCGCCAAGACGATTGACCGCCGTTTCAAAACTGAGTCGGGTTCTTGTGGAAGGCTCAAAGAATAGAGTGGCCACTACCTTTCCGTCGAGAATCTTTTGGTTCGGATTCTTCTCGAATTCTGCCGCCTTTTCCAGAATCTGCAGAATCTTCTCTTTCGAGTAGTCCGTAATTGAAACTAAACTTTTATTTTCCATTGTATTCCTTTCTGTGAAGTGTCAGAGAACGGGACTTTGACACCCTTGTTATGAAAAAAAACCAATATAAGCCGGAACTTATATTGGTTTCTTGCTACTATTTGATACTAATATGTTTTCTGTTTTTTAGCATTCGCATCACTATTTTAGTGTTATGCAAAAGTAAAAAATAAATTTTGGAAAGCGTGAAACAAACGGTGCTTAATTTTGAACGAATTTTTAGGGTGTAGTAGTTTTAGTTGCATCTTCTTGTTTTTGAGAGGAAAGCGTTTTGTTCGTTTCTCGTTATGAGGTGGGTAGCCCGATTGAAGACCTTTTTTGCTTGATTTCCCTTTAAGAGATTAACATTGAGAAAAATCAGTCAAGAAGTGCGTTGTTGCCATCGTTTTTTTGTAATTTTGTTTGTTCAGAGGCATTTAGATGGCTGCTGAATTTGAATTGTTAATCACAAACTAAAAAAAGCATATATGAAGGCACGTTTTATGATCCCGGTTGCATTTGTGGCTCTTGCGTCGTGTACGGGAGGTTCTCAACAAAAGAGTGAGGAAGTCGCAAATAGTGGCAACGCAACGTCAACGGTAGAATCGGCTTGTCCGGCTGCGGCAATCGACATGGCAAAGGTAAAGTCTGTGTGGACTGAGCAAGTGAAAAAATTCAATCCCGAGGATGAGGGTACAAAATTTAACAAGAAAGCTTTGTATGACATTGATGGAGACGGAATCAATGAGGTGATTTTTGCTGAGTGTGTTCAGGATAACTTTATGGGTTTCATTGGCGTCTTCACAAATTCAAAAGATGGTTTGTCGTTGGTCGATTTTTCTAATGTTGCCTGGCAAATAGGATATATTGATATCCGTCCGGGCGGTTTTGTCCATACGGATGGTGGAAATGAAAGTGGCTCCTATAGTTGGGACAGATATTCGAAAATTGTCAATAGCAAGGTGGACGAAGTCTATTTCTTGGAGAGTCGGTACGATGAAGAGGAAATGGAAGAAGGTCCAGATTTGTTAACTGGAAAAGCGGAGTATAAGTGTACATTGGAGAAGAAGGGTCAAGGCGTCAAGTCCATTTCTAAGGAAGAGTACGACAAGGCTGTCCCTCAAAATGTGGATAGAATCGAGTGGGAAGGTCTGAAGTGGGAAGACGTACAGTTCTAATTTTCTGTCGAACATTCATGTCGATATGAAACGTTAACATAAGTATTAAAATAATACAAAAAGAGGCTCGCGGATTTGCATTTCTTCCGAATGTTATTATATTTGTAATACAAACATCGGAGCAAAGGTGATTCTGAGCTCCCTTTAAATTGATAGGCTTATGAAAATGAATAGAATATTGAGTGTGGCGGTATGTGTGGCAACATTGTTGTTTGCCGGAGTTGAGGCTTCTGCTCAACGCGGAACTTCTACTCGTTCATCCTCATCGTCAACAACGACAGTAACAAGTTCAGGCCGTAGTTCGGCATCCGACCGCAATGCGACAACGAGAGATCACAGTAATGTGGCTCCTCGCAATGCGAAGTCGTCAACGACATCGTCAACGTCAAAGCCTGCTGCTCCGGAAGCAAAGCCGACTTTGGAGCCTCGTGGTTCCGTGCAGACGGGTACGAACAACAAGCGTTTGAAGCCAGAGCACGTTTCGCCTTCTGAAAATTACAAGAAATTGCCTTCTCGCGGAACGACAGTTACCAAGTACAAGGCAACGAAGAATGCTCACTATGTGAAACATGGAACGGTGGATTACTATTTTAAGAAGGGCGTATTCTATAGTTACGATCCTATCCACAAGCACTATGTTGTGTCTCGTCCGCCAGTAGGCTTGAGGGTGCCAACCATTCCTCAGTCTCGCATCATCTATTTGCATGATACGAACTATTATTACTACTACGGAGTGTTCTATAGAAGAGTGGCTTCGGTTTATGAGGTTGTCCTTCCTCCTGTAGGTGCTATCGTTGAGAGCATCCCTGATGGATACGAGCAACTTATGATCAACGGAAACACTTACTATATTGTCGATGGCGTACAGTACAAAGCGGTAGTATATCACGGCGAAATTTGGTATGAGGTGATTAAACTATTGGATTGAGTTTAGATCATTAAAATAGGAAAGGGGGGCTAATCCAACGATTGGCTCCCCTTGTTTGTGTGTGTTCGCACGAACGTATTCTAACGGGTGGGAGTCCCTCAACCGCCCAAACAGAGGGAAAGCTACTGCCAAAAGTAGTGTCTCTATCGTGATGTGAAATCTGAAGGAAGCATAACTTTAACATAGCAAGTGCTCTCCTAATAACAGTAAGAGGAAAACAACCTACGTTATCTTCCTCCTACTCGATTGAAGGAAATACAACATCCATATGTATTTTTACCTTATTTGTGAACAGATTTTGATTACTAATTGTATTTTTGCTTTATCTTAAGTTGTAAAAAATGGCAATTCATATATATAGTAAAAAAATCTGTGATAATAATAAAGATTTATTTGATTATCGAGATAAAGTAATTAGTGAACCTTTAATATTCTCAGATTGTGAGTTTGAAACAGATGTTCTCTTTCAATATTGTAATATTGAGAGTCGAATTATGTTTGAAAGATGTGTTTTCAACAAACAATTGATCTTTGGAGATAAGAAAGATAGTTATCATGCCTATGTTTCTCAAAACATCGAATGTAATGATTGTACATTTCATGACAAGGTATTGCTAGATGGTTTGATATGTAAGGGAAATGTATTTTTCAGTAAATGTGTTTTTTCATACAAGAGTCAAGATTATAGTGATTACGGGTTAAGTATTAGTCGCTCGGTTATAGATAATTCATTACAACTTCGGAATTGTGAGTTTAATTGTGGTATTGATTTTTCAAACAGCAATTTCACGCATAATGGATGTGTTTTTGAAGAAGTCAATATAAAATCAAAAAAAGGAGTATTAGATTTTTCGTCTTGCCATGTTGGAAAAGAATTGACTTTCCATAAATGCCAAATAGTCATTGGTATGATAAGGATGGAGCAGTTAGGAGTAAATGAGTCAACAGGAAGCGTGAAATTTATTGGTGATGGGAATGCTATATCTAAAATAGAACTTACAGACAATCTATTAGAAAGAATCAAAGATCCTAATACGAGAATTGAATTTATTCTGTCATTACCAATTATTGAAGAATATGGTGGCTATAAGTCTTTCTCTATAATGAGAGAGAATATTATTACAGTTCGTGTTGGAAATGGTTTTCTCTGTTTCAAAAAGGAAGAAAAGAATGAGAGAGTATATTTCAGTGTTTATAATTGGGGGTACTTGAAAGTTATAAATGATTTTTTTCTAAGTAACGGGAACTTAGGATGTACTGTTTTTTTTGAGGATATAGAGGTTCATTGTACTATTTTAGATGTCCAAGAATCAAGATGTGGAAGTTTTACTATTGACAATGCCGTTATTGAAAGCAATGTGTGGGATTTAAGGAGTATGCAGATTTCCAATAATTTTAATGTGAATCATACTCTGTGCCAGTTTTTCGATATGGGTTTGGATATGGATAAGTTGTTTAAAAAGAGTAAGTTTGGCCATATTCAAACATGTTCCACCGAGATTGGACATGATTTTGACTTTAATGATAATTACTTTGAAATAGCCGGATTAAATGGAGAGCCTTTTTATGATGAAGAAGGTAATGTTGACTTGACGCCACGGTCTGTTCATTTGGATTTTGATCGAATGAGAATTGGGGGATCTATTACAATGGAAAACTTATATTTATCTCGTCACTCTCATTTAATTGATACCAATAATGAATCAGAGATAATAGCTCATGAATTACATGTTAATTTGGAGGCTACGACAACAGAGACATGTTTTTTTAATTTTACAGATGAAAACTGGTGCAATCTTTATATTGAAGACTTCAAATTTGCTAATATATTGATAAACGGAAAATTACCAGGTAAAACAGAGTTGATTGCTATGATTCCAAAAGAATCAAGTTTTATAAGGCCGAAGGAATACGATAAGATAGTAAAAGGTTCTAAGCAAGGATGTAATATACAAACTGGTATGATAAGTTTTATGCGAGACTGCCAGGATAAATTGATTAAAACCAAAGATGGATACGATGAAGCAAATGAAATTTGGAGATTGAGAAACCAATTAAGGCTGTTTCAACAATACAAGAACAAAAGATTAAAATATTTCCTATACAGAACATGGAATAAGTTTACAGATTTTGGGCTTACAAGTACCACAATTCTCTATGTTGTATTGGGGGTATTTGTATTATATCTTGGGCTAAATATATTAATATTATCACTTTATACACAATATGATATTGCATCTGATAAGATGAGTGTGATTGGTCAAAGTCTGATTCAGTATATTCCAACAATTGATTTTGGAGATGAAATAAAAATAATTAATTTTGAGCAGGGGCTTCCGCCAGAGTATAAATATCTGGTAATAGCAGCGAGAATAACTGGTTTTATTCTTATTTCGATTTTAATTGCATCACTTGGAGGACTTTGGAAAGGCCGAAACAAATAATGCATTCTTTGATAATTACAAAAAGTGTTATTGTAGAACATATCTGAAAATAACTGAACACAAAACAATTTCAGAAGAAGAGATTCAATGCAAGTGTAATAGAAAATGATTAATTATTAAACTCAAAAAATATGCAGTTACCCATTAGTTTCATAATATCTGGTATAGACCGACGAGAGATGAAGTCGAATGACAAATTTGGACAGACAAAGAAATCTTATTGTCCCCAATGCAAGAAGATGACAGAACATGAATACAAATCAGAAGATAGGTTGAAATGTTCTGAATGTGGGAATATAAATGAAGAAGGTTAAATGTTAATAATAAGAATTATAAAAATGGGTTTGTTAGATATTTTAAAAGGTACTGGTGTAGTAGCGGCTTGTGCTAGTCCAGTTTTTAGAAAGACGTATAAAGATAGTTTAATTGGGTCATCTAAAAAGTATTTTTGTTCCCAATGCAAGAAAATGTTACAGCATAAGTACATATCAGAAGAAGAATTGAAATGTTCTGAATGTGGGAATATAAGCATAGAGGATTAAAGTTTTCCATAGTAACTATTTTGGATTCGTGTATATATGATTAATGTTAATTCGAAGGCCGATATAAAAGAAGCTTTAAATAGAGGTGAAAGAGAGTTTTATACAAGTAATAAAACACTTTTGTACGCTTGTGCTTTAGTGTCTAAGGTAAAATCTTTTTCGTTTTTGACTTTAGGATTAAAGGCCAATATGTCAGTTGCCTTGGCAGAAACAACCGTCATTGTAATTACTATAGCTGTGCTTACTACAGCAGTGGCGTTGTATGCTATATTTAAGGACTATGATATAGAAGTGGATATCCCAAATGGAAGGATAAAGTGTAGAAAAAAAGTAGAAGAAACTTAGTGTGAATCGTAATATCTACGATTAAGTTAAAACATAATAACTTGTTCAAAAAACAGAAATATAAATGTTAGCCATAGATGCGATGGCCGTTCTCACGCCGATAGGTACCCTGCCCCTAACAGAATGCCTATCTTGGGGTCGCCCTGCACGAACGTATTCTGACGGGTGGAAGTGTATTTTCCTGATTTAGGTTGACTCTGGTTTATAAATTATTACTGATATAAATTTACTTTTAAATTTTATTCCTAATATTTCTTTACCATACAAGACTTATTCCGGTCAGGAGTTGACTGAAGTCCGTAGGACGGAAGGAGACTCCTGACCGGAATGCAAAGGTAAAGACTTCTCAGTGTTAACAAAATTATTTTTGGCTTTTATCGCTACATGTCTGTATCTTGTCCATTTCATATCCCTGTCGCCCGTACAATTTGCAGCCTCAGCTGGTGTCATCATACCGATGCTCATGTGTGGTCTTCTGTTGTTATAGAAGTCGACTGCTACGGCTACTGCTGCGACAACTTCAGCCATGTTTCTAAATACTTTGTCCTTGAGAAGCTCATTCTTCATCGTATTGTTGATGCGTTCTGCTTTGGCATTATCCCTTGGGTCTCCAGACTCAGTCATACTTACTCGTATTCCGTGCTTTCTCAGTAGTTCAACATATTCGCGACTTGCTGCGTATTGGCAGCCTCTGTCTGAGTGGTGTATGAGATCGACCTCCTTCCCTTCTATGCGGCGCAACGCCATCCTTAAGGCCTCCAATGGGTAATCCGTGTCAAGTGACGGTCCTACACACCATCCTACAATCTCCTCGCTGTAGGCATCTAGCATGAGAGACAGATAGCAGAAATGATAGTGACTGTCGTCATCGTTTACCATGATATATGTTATATCGCTAACCCATAGTCTGTTGGCTGTCGCCGGAAGATACTCTCTTATGAGATTTGGATATGTCGGCAATCCATGCGCGGAGTCGGTCGTCTGTGGTTTTCGTGTTCGCCTACGAACCTTCAGACCATTCTCGTCAATGATTCGAAAGAAACGATCTCTACCTGTGTCAACTTTTTTCAGGATAAGACAAGGTTGTTTCCCTCCTACTTTTTTATTTGTAGATCGGGGTGTCATTTCTTCCTTTCTCCCCAGAGTCGTTTCATATTGTCGTGTAGGCGGGCTTCGGCAGGGTTGTCTTGCGCCAGCCAGAATTGGGTGCCTTGAATCTCTTTTGGCATATAGTCTTGGACGACGAAGTGGCCTTCGTAGTCGTGGGCGTATTTGTATTCTTTCCCGTAGTTGAGTTCCTCCATTAGTTTGGTAGGTGCGTTGCGGAGATGCAATGGCACCGGCAAATCTCCCGTTTGGCTGACGGCTGCCAGAGCGGAACCGATGGCCTTGTAGGCGGAGTTGCTTTTCGGGCTTGTGGCCAAATAGACGGTGGCTTCTGCCAAAAGAATGCGACCTTCTGGCCAGCCTATTTTTTGTAAGGCGTCGAAGCATGCGTTGGCCATTAGCAACGCGTTGGGGTTGGCGAGGCCGATATCCTCTGCGGCTGAAATGACCAGTCGGCGGGCAATGAATTTAGGGTCTTCGCCTCCTGCCACCATACGCGCCAGCCAGTAGATGGCGGCATCGGGGTCGCTGCCACGGATGGATTTTATGAAGGCGGAGATGATGTCGTAGTGCATCTCGCCGTTCTTGTCGTAGGCGTTCGGGTTTTGTTGTAGGCGCTCCACCACTTTGTCGTTGGTGATGTGGATTTCTGCCCCTTCCTCTTCGGCGTTGACTACAAGGTCTATGATGTTGAGTAGTTTGCGGGCGTCGCCACCTGAGAAGCGGAGCATGGCATCCGTTTCGTCAAGCAATATGGTGCGTTTCTTTAATTCAATGTCATTGTGAATCACGCGGTTGGCGAGTTCTATCAAGTCGCTTTTTTCGAGAGACTTCAAGACATAAACTTGGCAACGGGAAAGCAATGGGGTGATGACTTCAAACGATGGGTTTTCCGTCGTGGCACCGATTAGCACGACCACGCCTTGCTCTACGGCTCCGAGTAGGGAGTCCTGCTGAGCCTTCGTGAATCGGTGAATCTCGTCGATGAATAGGATAGGAGGGGCGGAGTTGAAGAAGCGAGAACTTTTCGCCTTCTCGATAACTTCGCGTACCTCTTTCACGCCCGAACTGATGGCGCTCAAAGTAAAGAATGGGCGTTCGAGTTTTTTTGCAATGATGTTGGCGAGCGTCGTTTTCCCCACTCCGGGAGGGCCCCATAGGATGAAGGAGGAAACGAAGCCCGAATCGAGCATTCTCCGGAGGATGGAGTTCGCACCCACCAGATGTTTTTGTCCTATATAATCGTCCAATGTCTGAGGACGCATTCTTTCTGCTAACGGTTGTGGCATATCGAACGAGGTCGGGCAGCCTAAACCACCCCTATTTTTTAATGAATCGAAATTGAGCCTCAAAGATAACATTTTTTTTCGTCATAACTCATTTCAGGCCATTGGTGTGCATTGTCTCTCGTTTTGTATAAATATTGAAAAAAAGAAGAAGAAATGAGTTTGTTTCGCACATTTTAATGGAAAGAAGAGAATTTAAATTCCATTTTGTTAGTGTTTTTGATAAAAAACATTCCTAAATGAAAAGGAAATGATAAAAAAATACTAATTTTGTGCATTGAAAAAAGCCTTCGTTTTATAGACGAGAGTAAAAAGGAGCCTCTTGACGGATTTGGATAAAAATCTAAAATGGGAGTATAGCTCCGTCCAGATAGTCATTAACATTTATAATATAAAGCAAATGAGCGAAGAAAAGAAAACGGAAGCGTTGAAGTATCACGCAGAGGGACGCCCAGGTAAGATTCAGGTCGTTCCAACAAAACCAACCGCAACACAAAAGGATTTGGCATTGGCATACTCTCCAGGTGTGGCAGAACCTTGTCTTGCTATTCAAAAGGATCCTCAGTTGGCTTATGACTACACAGCAAAAGGAAACTTGGTGGCTGTGATTTCAAACGGTACTGCCGTACTTGGTTTGGGTGATATAGGCGCTATGTCTGGTAAGCCAGTTATGGAAGGTAAAGGTTTGCTTTTCAAGATCTTTGCTGACATTGATGTGTTCGACATCGAAGTTGACGAGAAGGATATCGACAAGTTCTGCCAAACAGTGAAGGCTATTGCCCCAACTTTCGGAGGTATCAATTTGGAGGATATCAAGGCTCCTGAGTGCTTCGAAATCGAAGATAGATTGAAGAAGGAGTTGGATATTCCTTTGATGCACGATGACCAACACGGTACTGCAATCATCTCTTCTGCAGCCCTTTTGAATGCTCTTGACCTTGCAGGCAAGAAGATCGAGGACGCAAAGATCGTAGTAAACGGTGCTGGTGCTGCTGCTAACTCTTGTACTCGTCTTTATGTTGCCCTTGGTGCACAAAAGAAGAATGTCGTAATGTGCGACTCTAAGGGTGTTATCAATTCAAAGAGAACAGATCTTAACCCACGTAAGGAGGAGTTTAAGACTGACCGCGATATCACAACTCTTGAGGAGGCTGTAAAGGGTGCTGACGTATTCTTGGGCTTGTCTAAGGGTAATGTGTTGTCTAAGGAGATGGTTCGTTCAATGGCTGAAAACCCAATCGTGTTCGCTCTTGCTAACCCTACTCCAGAGATTTCTTACGACGATGCTATGGCATCTCGCCCAGACATCATCTTTGGTACGGGTCGTTCTGACTTCCCTAACCAAATCAACAACGTGCTTGGTTTCCCTTATATCTTCCGTGGTGCTCTTGATACTCACGCAACTGCTATCAACGAAGAGATGAAGTTGGCTGCCGTTCGTGCTTTGGCTGAGTTGGCTAAGCAACCTGTTCCTGAGGTAGTAAGTTTGGCTTACGGTGGTAAGAGAATGTCTTTCGGTCGTGAATATATCATCCCTACTGCATTCGACCCACGTTTGTTGGAGACTGTTGCTCCTGCTGTTGCAAAGGCTGCTATGGAGTCTGGCGTTGCTCTCCGTCCTATCACTGACTGGAACGCATACCGTGATCAACTCCGTAAGCGTATGGGAATGGACAACAAGTTGATCAACAGCTTGACAGAGAAGGCTAAGACTTCTCCTAAGAAGGTTGTCTTCACAGAGGCTAACAACGTGAATATGTTGGCTGCCGCTTCTTCTGCTAAGAAGGAGGGTATCTGTATTCCTATCTTGTTGGGTAACGAAGAGCGTATCTCTAAGATTGCTATCGAAAACAACATCGACATCGATGGAATTGAAATCGTTAACCTTCGTCACGATAGAGAGGAGGCTCGTCGCGTTCGTTACGCTAAGTATGTGGCTGAGAAGTTGGCTCGTAAGGGTTACTCTTTCGCTGAGGCTAACGAGAAGATGTATGACCGCAACTACTTCGGTACAATGATGGTTGAGACTGGCGATGCTGATGCGATGATTACTGGTGTTTACACTAAATATACTGACGCTATCAAGCCTGCTTTGGACATCATCGGTACTCGCGACGGTGTGAACCACATCGCAGCGATGAACATCATGACGACTAAGCAAGGTACTTTCTTCTTCGCTGATACTTTGGTAAACAACCGTCCATCGGCTGATACTTTGGTAGAGATCGCTAACTTGACAAACGAGACTGTTAAGAAGCACTTCTCTACAACTCCAGTTATCTCCATGTTGTCTTACTCTAACTTTGGCGCTGATACAACAGGTAGCCCTTGCACAGTTCACGAGGCAGTTGAGACTCTTCACAAGAACAATCCTGATATGTTGGTGGATGGTGAGATGCAAGTTAACTTCGCATTGGACAAGAACCTTCGTCACGAGAAGTTCCCATTCAGCAAGATCGACGGTATGGATGTCAACACATTCATCTTCCCTAACTTGAACTCAGCAAACATCACTTACAAGATGATTCTTGGCATGGGCCCTTGCGAAAATGTAGGTCCTGTTCAAATGGGCTTGAAGAAGCCTGTTTACGTACTTGACGTTGAGAGCTCAGTTCGCGACATCGTTAATATGACGACTATCGCAGTGATCGATGCTCAAAGCAGCAAATAAGTAATTGCTTAATTAGCTATATGGGGCGCCTTCGGTATCACCGAAGGCGCTTTTTTATTCGTTTATAAAGGACTTACACCAAGAGTGCAAATATGCAAGTAATTGGAGTTGAGTATGTTGTGAAATTGTATAAATGAGGATCAAGGTTAAGGGAATCCTTGAAACCTGAAAGTTTTTCACTATCTTTGTTGTGTCAATACATCTAAAAGTAATAATATGAAATATCCGATAGGCATACAGACTTTTGAGAAAATCATAGAAGGAG